>JAGGZZ010000029.1 GCA_021161765.1 Candidatus Methanophagales archaeon
CGTTTATATCAAACCCTCTTTTATGCCTCGCCTCCTTTAAGAATCATCTTACTTTCTCTTTCTCAATATCCTCTAAACCCACATCCTCACAAACTCTTTCATCCCAGTAAACTTTTGAACCACTTTCTTTTGCCAATTTTCTCAGTTCGCTGGAAGATACCCGCTGATTTGTCTTGCCAACACGTTTGTAGGCATGGTTTTTGAAGAAAACAGGTTTTTCTGTGCTTTCTTTTACTTCCAATCTTTCATTTTCTCCACCTGATATTAATTCTCGCAGCTCGTTCATTTTAATTTAATACCCATACGTTATTATTCAATAAATGTTTGCTCTACGTATAACCTCTTCTAACAAATCTTCAAACTCCCTTGCTTTACTCTTCCAACTATACTCCTCCATTTCTATCCTATAAATTCTTGGGTTATCCATGACTTTTTTTTTATCTCTTCAACGAGCTCATCTTTACTTTTTCTATTGACTCTACATACCCCATCACAAAACAATTCTCATCCAATCCCAGCATTCTCTTCCCCTTTTGCGAATCCATCGACTTGAAAATATCTGTATCCACACCATTTGTAATTAATTCCGCATCGTACCCGTATTTTTTTATAATACGCCGCAGCAGAATCCGGAAACCAATCCTTGAGGTCAAACACCACAGGAACACCATACTTCTTCGCCGCTTTTATCACCGCTGCACCAGCAAAAAGATGCGCCGCAACAACAACGTCTATCCCCGCTTCTTTTATGATTCTCTTGAATACCGCATACTGAAAAGGCGCATTTAAGGTATAGGGCAGTATGGGTTCCTTAACCGCAAACTTCGTCGCCTCGTGAACAATTAATCTCGTCTCTCGCTCTTTGCCCCGGCTAACGTGAAAATGCGGTATGTGAACTTCATGTCGCTTCGCAAGCTCCTCAAATATGTAGTGGTGCCTCGAAGGAATTGGATGGTGTATATAATCCTGTGTTTAAACTAAGAGTATTCTCATTTTTTATTTATTTTCATATATTCCTTGGTTGTGACTTTACCTTTGATTTTGAGGTACTCAAATATCTTCTCAACCTTTTTCTATACTCCCTGATTGTTATCTCGTTTCTATTATCCTTCTCATGCATAACTGCTTTTTCTCTCATCTCGCCAAATCTCGCCAAATCTCGCCAATGACGTAATATGTTTCTGGTCCCTTGCCTTTCTTTTCAATCAACTTTTTCTTATATAATTTGTCTAATTCTCTATTGGCGGTTCTAGCAGATACAAGACATAATTTCTCATATTCCGCCCTTGTAATTTTTCCATATATTCTAATATGCTTAACAGCGGTTATTTGTTTTTCATTCAGATCCATACCTCTAAGGTATTCGTCAGTCAGGAAAGAACGCCTGATGATGGTAATAAAACTCCCCATCTTCTGCTCAAATTCTGGCTCAGGTAATCCAGCTTCCTTACACGTCTTAATAATATCAATGGTTCCGCCGCCAACGTCCTCCACGTACGCTACCCTATAAAACTGCCTGAAAAGTAAGGGATTGTATGGGATAGAGGGATGAGGTTCTTTTAAGTCCTCTATCTTTAGTTGTGGTGGTAACTGACCAGGGTTCCAGATTTCAACTCTGTCTGGAAACACCCTAACCTGCACTTTAGAAGGTGAATTATAATCTCTGTGGACAATAGCATTAACAATAGCCTCTCGTATAGCTTTTTGTGGAATTTCATACGGATGTCTTGCTGCAATTTCGCTTGGTTCAACCCATAAAGGTCTATGGATATTTTCAAGAACAAAGGCGGTAGATTTATCCACTTGTTCAAATAAATTGCCCCCGTGTGCCTGATATGTAAGATATGGCTTTACAAATTCTGCTGTTGGCAGGGCTATACACTTAACTTCTGATTGTATGAAGAATTTCTGTGGGTCTTTTCCAAACAGTAAAACAGCTGAATTATCTATCTTGCCATTGTGCATCAAATTAAGACGCATTACTATGTCTGCGATATGGGCATCCTCAACAATTTTCAATCTGTGCTGCCTCTTTCCTGCCCTCAAGAACCACCTTACCTTCTCCACATCAATATCTTCTAGCCTCGCCTCTTCACAAATCTCTGAATCCCAATATCTTTTCCTCTTCTCTAAAAATATTCTTTCCAATTCCTCAGGGGGGATAACAACATTTTCAGTTCCTGCCCTTTTATAGGCAATTCCATTCAGATAATAGGGTTTATTATTCCCTTCTTTTACCTCAACCGCAATCACGCTTTTATCTCCAAATTCCAAAACTTCGATTTCAGGAGATATTTCAGGTTTTATTCTCTGCCTGATTTTCTGTGATATTGATTTTAAGGTTTGTTCCGAGACCTCCTGCCCAACAATTTTTCCTTTACTTATTCCAAAATAAACTCTTCCCCCTTTGTGATTCAAGAAACTACAAACCGATTTTAAAGCCCTATCTAATTGAGCGGTAGATTTTTTAAATTCTACTTCTTCTGATTCTCCTCTTTTAACCAATTATGATAACTTCTCGCTCATAGCCGACCGAGTTCCTTCAGTGTTGTCATATCTTCCTCATAATACAGATAAATTTATACCTTCTTTAAATATAAATTTTTCAGGATGACAAGTCTACACGTATTGTTTTACCTTCCATTACTGCTGCTTCTGAAACTTCCTGCTTTACTTCCTGCACTACGGTCTCGTTTGTTATGGCTTTTATTGTGTATGGGGAAGCGAAAACGTCAAAATTCGTCCATCCATTGCTGCTCGTCCATCCGTCAGCCGGTTTTTCTGTCGAATAGGGCACGACGAACTCATAAGTGCCATTAGATAACTTCCTTTCGGAATACACAAATTCTCTTCCCTGATTTGTCGTTATGTTTGTGGATATTTCAACGAAGGAGCCATTAGGAGCAGTACCTTCTATTATCGCTCCTTTTACGTATTCGAACGTCTTCACAAAACTCACGGGCTCTATATATTCCGGTGTCCATGCTTTTATGCCTGGCTGTCCGGTTGGGACGCCATAAAGGTAAACGTTTAGCTTTCCTTCCTTCTTATTGATGTTGAACATGTTTTCATTTGTCTTGTCCCGTATTGTCCACCGGGTTCCGTCGGTTTTTATAACCATGCTATCATCAGAGAGCGGAAAGCCCGTGGAATTAAGTGCACTGCTCAATATTTCTGGTATGCTTTCATTGTCCAGAACCTCCTCTATACCAACTCCTGCGGGCATACTGAACAAATACCCGTGAAGAACCTGCGCTTGCGACTTTGTCGTGCTATAATCACCGGCAAAAGGTCGCCAATACATGTTCCCCTTGTTTTCGTCCATAATAATCAAAGGAAGAACAAAAGAGGGCGTCTCATGCACCAACCGGTAATGAGCTAAGGCGGGTATGCTTTCGCCTTCTATATCCACACTTGCGCCGTCAAATATATGCAGCCGTGCTTCCATCGTGTTGTAATAGCGTGAAAGAGAGTTATAGTATCCGGGGTTACCAGCCCAGACCGTTATCGCACCAAACTTTGGCGTACGACCCAGCCAGGAGCATATTCCCCACGCATCTGCCATCTCCAAGTCGCTTATCACATATCTCGTGCCGAGTTCGTCCAATATCCAATTCGCTTCCTCTTCATCACTCGACACAAAGAACGTGCATGCTCCGGGGCGTATCGAGCCGTTCTCATTTGTACCGCCTATGCCACCCTGAAACGGATTTGAATTCGGTATGCGATGTGCATAAAGCGTTATCACGTGCCCGTAATCCCACCAGCTCATCACGCCGTATGCGCTATCGGGATATTTGTAATCCTCATTACGCGGTGGTGCTTCGTATAGCGCATAGTAATCCACTCCGGGGTCAGGGGTGTTGTTTCGCATCCAGAACAGCGATTCGTACCACTCAGCGTGGAACACAGAAGGACCAGCCCTGGCTTGATAATATGCACGCTCAAAATTCTCCGGCATGTTCGAAGGAAAGGGATTAGCTATATTGAGCGGGAACGGATAAAAAAGAATGAACATCACTACGAATACTACTATGATGCGATTTGGAGCGGCGTATTCTTTTATCTTTGTCTTTGCCTTTGTGATGCCCTTCTTCTCAGGCACTTCTTTTTTCTTATTTTCTACCCTATGTCTTTGCTCCTTTTCCTTCTTCTTCTGCTGCTTTGCTTTCTTCCCTTTAATTCTTTTTTCTTCTGCTTTCGGTTTTCCCGTCTCAGCGAAAAAAGCGAAGCTCAGCTGGGTCACCTGAACGGCGAATAAGCCGCAGAGCAGCGCCACGTTTACCGCGTAATAATACACAAACCGATTTTGACCAATAGGAGGAGGGCGAATACCAAACATGTCAAATATCACGCCCAGTAACATAAGGTCTATAAAACACCAAACGAGAAACAAGGTCTCTTCTGGTCTCCATTTTTTTATTATGCCATAAATAACAAATGCAAAAGCGGCAAGCGAGACGTAGAAACAGGTAGAGAAGTTCCTTAGGGCTGCGTCCAGCGTCATTGGATGCATTTCACCTATTACCTGCATGCCTACACCATGTTTTACCCATCCCATTGCACCCATCAACGAAGCATATTGAGATGGAAATAGCACATTCAAAAAAACTAAAGCCAGTATGCCCATGCCCAAAACCGCAACAGGATAAGCATGACGAACTATTCCTTTTCTTGTCATAACTGTTGATAGGATGCTTAACAGCAAAACCACAAGCGCTCCTATGAGCATTGATGCTACGTGTGTCGAGCTATACATCCCGGGATGCTTCAAGAGAGGTGCAATCATTAATAGCGGAATAAGGAATACAGGGACACCCACCAGGCATAGATAATCCGTGGAGTTGCCACGTAAATGCTCTATGAGGTATTGAGCGAAAAGAGCGACAAAAACGATGAAAGCGAACATGACGCAACCAACCCAGGTGAGCGCATAAAGACCAAAAGAGAAACCCGCGAGAAAAATATAGATTAAGGGCGTTTTCAAGGACGTCCAATCTCGTTTCGCGATGTGCTCGAAAGTTGTGCCACTTGCTTTTGCTCGTTTCAGTGCCATCAGCAGAAACATCATCGCAAGCGTGCTGAACAGGACTTCTCCCACGTGATGGTCCATTGCACCTAAGATAGAGCGAAACAAGAACCCGGGTAATATCGCGATTAAAAATGCAGAAAGCAAACCCACTTCCTTGCTATACAACTCCTTACCGATGAAATAAACAGGGAAAACAACCAGAGCACCGAGAACAGCAGGATAATATGCCCCTACGGTCTCCATTAGCATGTGCGTGGGTGCGCCCAGACCGATAAGCCAGGTAACAAATGCGGGTATCTGGTCATATAACGGGCAAAAATGAAGATGGTCGCCGTGAGGGAAAAGAGTATAGGGGTCAAAATAAATCCTATGCGGAAAATGATTGCCAAAAAGCTCGTTCTCTATTAATCTTAAGTGATATACGGGGTCGTCAGAACCAAACATCACCATTTCTCCGCCAAAAACGCGAACATAAGGCAGTACAGTTCTTATGATAAGAGAAACAGCAAAGATGACAAAAAGGAAATTGAAAACCGGGAGTTTTCCGATGAGTTCATGCAGTTTCACGCCTTTTTGCCTCTCGGCTTTCGCCGTTTCAATAGTTTCAATGAAATGAGATTTGTTTGATATGAGAATGGGCACCGTTATTACGCCCAGTGCGATAAAAGACAACAGGCATACCCAGTTTTCCTCTAAGAACCCTGGCGGGCTAAAGGCGGTGGTGAGAGGATATACAATTATAAGCGATTCGAGCAGAATCAGCGAAGCATAAAACGCCCATTTCTTTCGCAGCCGGATTCCGTATGCAATGGGGAAAGCAGAAAGCGCAAAGAGGGCTAAAACTGCTGATGCATTCACTTTTGGCGTTGATGCAGATAGCGTATAAATA
>JAGGZZ010000032.1 GCA_021161765.1 Candidatus Methanophagales archaeon
ATTGACCTTTTCATATCCGAAATGTCTCTGTGCAACTCTTCTATATTATCTATTGTAAAATTTAGTTCCGCGGCTTTTTCTAACGCTTGCGTTTCTACCAATTTTCCCCTCTCGGGGTCTAACACTCGCGCCTCGTTATATTCATCCACTAAATCTTCAAGTTCTCTTAACTCTTCATATAATCCCGATACAGTAAACGGCGGTGTCAAGTGATTTACAATTACCGCATAGCAGCGTCTTTTTGCAATGGTAGCCTCTGATGTGTTAGTTACCCAGTAAATGTAGATATTTGGTAAATTGCCGATTAAAGCGTCAGGGAAACAACTCTTAGAAAGACCCACTTCCTTCCCTTTCAAGAACTCAAGAGTGCCATGTGTTCCAACGTGAATAACAGCGTCTGCCTTAAATTCTTTTTCTAACCAATTATAAAATGCGATGTACTGGTGGTGTGGTGGTATAGCTTTATCATGATATGCTTTTTCCGGGTTCTCATGGACTCCTCTGGATGGTTGCAAACCAATAAAGACGTTCCCCAATATCATTCCTGGAATTAAAAACTCTTTACCTCGCACCATTACATTACCAGGGGGGTCACCCCACTCTTTTTTCACTTCATTTTTTATTTCATCTGATAATGCGTTAAACCAAGTCGAGTAAGTCTTATTGGACATGAGTATGCCATTGAATTTTTCTTTTGGCGACCATTTAGCCGAGTTTACTAAATTTTCTTCCAGAAAAACATCGAAAAGTCTTTTATCAGTATCAGGAATACTGACAGAGTAGCCATGCTCTTTCATTTTCTCGATAAGTTTTTCAATACTTGCAAAAACGTCAAGATAGCTCGCATTTCCTAAGTTATCTTCCCCCGGCGGATAATTGTAGATAATTATCGCAACTCTTTTTTCGGATTTTGGTTTCGTCTGCAATTCCAACCAATTTTTAGCCCGAGAAGTACATTGCTGAACTCTATCATCTATGACTCCCATACCCTTTATTTCCATATCCAACTCTTTACTAAACCCGGAGCTTGCCAGCCCGCCTATAACAATTGGTTCTATACATCCGTCTAACTCAGGTCGCATGACATTAACAACAACTTCCACAGGCATAAGCCCTGTTTTTGAGTCCTCCCATTTAGAAATCTCTCGAAGATAGGTTGGGGTGGATATAAAAATTGGGCACTTAAGTTTCTCAATTATATCCAGCATGATTCTCGGGTCTTCTCCCAGGGGTCCGTAGAATCTGTGACACTGCACCTTTAGCAATGTGTTGATTACGGGTTCACCGTTTCTGAAGAAAAATTTGGTGAATGCTTCAGGGTTTGTCTCGTTACAAGTAGCAAATACAGGAATAACATTTACGCTCGGTTCAAGTTTCCGAACAAGGTTATTCACAATGGGTTTAGATTGCTCGAAAAAGGTATTGCGGAAGAATATTATGCCGACTGTCTGTTTCTTCTCATCCAAACCATACTTAGCTATAAACTGTTCGAGATCTGTAAATACACCAAATTCAGGATGGTATATTCCGAGCTCAGGAATTTCTATTGGCGGTTTTGGTTTCAGATTCTTGTACTTGTAGCCACCATAGTTCTTTGCAACAAAAAGCAGAAGGTTTTTGATGTTCTCTTTACCGCCACACTCCCAATAATCAATAGCAACAGCCCAGTTCCTCCCGTGCTTTAAACTGCCAACAGGTAAAATTTTACCCATTTTCTTGATTATATCCCTGATTTTCTGCCCTTTCAAGACCTCCTCATAGCACGCTTCACTATCTAAATCATATTCCACCCCGCGTTTCGCATACTTCTTCATTACAAAGGAACCCAATCTTGCGAGTTGCCAGATGGTGCTTGAAGCGGCAAAAAGCACTATGACTGTGTTATTTGTTTCGGATAGCACCTCAGTGATTATCTCCGCACCACGCTGCTGAGGTCTTATATCCAATAAAACAATATCAGCGGCTTGTAAATCTTCTCTGAATATGTTCTCCTCAATCAGTTCCTCATCTACTGCACTCAAGTGATAAAAATGTAAATCTATGATCTTACCGTATTCCCTCGTTATCTCTTGCAGTGCCCAATGAAAAGTTTCCGTTTCGGGACTTGAAGCAACTATTACAATCTTTAGCGTTTTTTCTCCATTCATTTTCTATTCTTATTCCTATATAGCTACTGCTACGAGAGCACTATCTCTTTACCCCTTTACTTCTGCAGTTTCAGATTTCAGTTAGTGATTGCACACTTTACACTTTCGTTCTTCAACTACACCATTTGCATGGGTAGACATGATGTACTTGATAGCTCAGCAGGAAATCCTCCAACTCAGGGCGGAAGTTCTCCACATATTCTCTTTTGATAGCATCGGGATCTAAGTCTGAGAATAACACTGGATAAAAGGGATATTGGAGTGTCTTGGCAAGGTAGCAAATACCCACTGGACTGTGTGTTGAGATCATGGTCTCATGAGCTAATACGTACACATCCTCGTTTATCACCGCGGTCATGCCTTCTTCATCAGGCGTTGGTTTCCAGCCAGGTCGGTTCACTATCAGCTCTTTCAGTTCCTCCATCTCGCTTGTGTCTGTGAGATCGTATATCTGCATCGTATGCGCGTCAATGATAACCACCTCAGGGTCTCTATCCAGTATAGCCTCAGGATCCGGCTCGAACTCGTCCAAATCAATATCGGCAAAGATGTTTACTCCTCCAGCTCGCTGAATGAATTCGTCAGCTCTCGAGCCGCTGCCACCGGTTTTATAATAATTCCCATACGACACAACGTTAAATTCGTAGTACACGCGCGGCTTGTCCTCTGGCGCTAAATCTTCTACTTTCTCATCTACGAGATCGAATGTTGAGTAGAAGAAATCATTGTACTCCTCAGCTCTTTCCTCGTCTCCCACCATTACAC
>JAGGZZ010000079.1 GCA_021161765.1 Candidatus Methanophagales archaeon
ATATATAGGTGCTCTTTCTTCGGGTCAGAAAATATTTTGAAAGAGAAAGTCTCAATCAAAAATCTTTATAAAACATGTAAATAAATCCTAATAGAGGTGATAGAAAAGCAATGCAAAAGCAGGCTATTCATCCCCACATCACACGGGATAAAAATATAAGCAGAGGAAGCCCGGTCATTGTTGGAACCAGGACTCGTGTATTGGATATTGTAATAGAATATGAGTATTTAGGCATCACGCCAGACGAAATCGTTGATGCACACCCACATCTAACTCTGCCTCAAGTCCACGATGCTTTGTCTTTCTACTACGAACACTGTGAGGAACTTGACACGGAAATCAAGGAAAGAAAAGGAAAGATAGAAGACCTTCGTAGGAGTTTGGCTCATGGAACAGCAGATTACAGTCATTCCAATAATAAATTGCAACTAGTAAACCACGAGATTTCACGAGATTAACCCCCACACTTTTTCTTTTTTTTTAAAAAAAGAAAACCCGTGCTAAAAGAAAAAAATAATCTTGTGTAAATCTGTGTAATCTTGTGGTTTAAAATTTTCGGAATGCCTATAAAATGCGAGTGCCAGTACGCGCTTCTTTACAGGAAATAGAAGAATACAAACCCGGGAAATTGGTAAAGGGAGCGATAAAGCTGAGTTCAAATGAAAACCCGTTAGGACCCAGTCCAGAGGTGATAAGAGAAATAGTTAAGTGTTTAGAAGCAGGCGAGCTGAACCTGAACGTATATCCGTGGGAAAAGAATGAGGAAGAGCTCAGGGATGAGATTTCAAGATATGTCGGCGGTGGCAGCGCAAAAGATAACGTCGTTTTAGGTGCTGGAGTAGATGGCGTTTTGGACACGCTTGCCAGGATTTTTATTGCGAACGGCGATGAAGCGCTGATACCCATACCCACTTTTTCCCTCTACGAGTCGCTCGTAAAAATAGCGGGAGGAGTGCCAAGGTATGTAAAGAGAAAAAGTGGCGAGGACTTCAGCATACCTGTCAAGGACTTGATTTCCGCATGTAACAAAAAAACAAAGCTCATTTTTATCTCTTCTCCCAATAATCCAACCGGGAACTGCATACCAGAGGACGAAATTCGAGAGATAATAGAATCCGTGGATTCGAGGGCAATGGTTGTAATAGACGAAGCGTACGCGGAATTTGCGGGCTCATCGTTGGTGAATCTGGTAACGGAATACGAGAATGTGGCGGTAATGAGAACCTTTTCAAAAGCGTTTGGTCTTGCAGGGTTGAGGGTAGGGTATGGAATAATACCGGAATGGCTCACAAGCGCATATAAAAAAGTTGCAATGCCTTTCTCCGTTAACAGCATCGCTATAAAAGCGGCAATAGCTGCACTGCGAGACCCGGCGTATCTGCGTAAAACGGTAGAGCTGGTAAAGCATGAAAGAGCGTTTCTAATGGAAAACTTACGGCGTGTGTTCAAGAAGGTTTATCCGTCGGAAGCTAATTTCGTGCTTGCGGATATTTCACCTGCAAAATCGGCTGTGGTGTGTGCGGAGCTGATGAAGCGAGGGATAATAGTGCGTGATTGTTCTTCGTTTAGGGGTGCTGGAGATTCTTTTATCCGGGTCACGGTGGGAACAAGGGAACAGAATGAGCTCGTTGCGGAGGCGTTAATATAAACATAAACCAAAATAAATCTGCGTAAATCCGTGTAAATCTGCGTCTTAAATAGAATGAAGCAGTAGTTCAATATACAGAAAAATGATAAACCTCGACATGGCAAGGATTTTTGACGAAATAGCAGATATTTTAGAGTTGAAAGCCGAAAATCGATTCAAAATAAGGGCGTACAGACGAGCAGCTCGGACGATAGAAACACTTGCGCAGGACTTGAAGGTGATAGCCGAACGAGGAGGAGTCAGCGAATTAAAGAAAATACCCGGCGTGGGCGAAGGTATCGCGAAAAAGATACTGGAAATAGCAAAAACAGGAGATTGCAAGACGCATAGAGCGTTAAAGGAAGAAGTCCCTGCAGGTCTGCTTGAACTCTTAGCCATCCCTCGTGTTGGTCCGAAGACAATAGCAAAGATGCATAAAGAAATCGGGATAAACAGCATAGAGCAGTTAGAGGAAGCTGCTAAGGCGCATAAGTTAGAAGGGCTTCCCGGATTTGGTGTTAAGGTAGAGGAGAACATACTGAAGGGGATAGAGCAATACAGACGATATAAAGGCAGGAAATTACTTTCTGAAGCACTACCCCGTGCGGAATCAATAGTGACCGAATTGAAGAAGTTGGATGCAGTAGAACGGATAACAATCGCGGGCAGTTTGCGACGGTGGCGTGAGACGATAGGGGACATAGACCTATTGGTGGTGTCGAAGAGACCGAAAGAAGTGATGGATGCGTTCACGCGCCTTGACGGCATAGAAGACATAGTGGCAAAAGGGGACACGAAATCGTCAATCGTGTTGAAAGGAATAGACGTGGATTTGCGAGTGGTGGATGCGGGTTCATTTGGCGCTGCCGCTCATTATTTCACGGGTTCCAAGCATCATAACATACGAATCCGCGAGCTGGGTGTGAGGAAAGGGTTAAAGATAAACGAATATGGTGTTTTCAGAGGCGATGTGCGGATAGGAGGGGAAGATGAGGAGGACGTGTTCAAGAACGTGGGTCTTGCATATATTCCACCTGAGTTGAGAGAAGACCGTGGCGAGGTAGAAGCGGCTAAGGAGAACAGGATACCAAAATTGGTGGAGCCGAACGATATAAAAGGCGATTTGCACGTGCACACGAACTGGAGCGATGGGAAGAACAGCATAGAGGAAATGGCTGAGACTGCTATTTCGCTGGGCTACGGGTATGTCGCCCTCGCGGACCATTCGCCTGCGGTAGGTATTGCCGGCGGTATGAATGAGGATAAAGTAAAGAAGAGGGAAAAGGAGATAGAGGGATTGAACACGAGATTTGAGAATGAAGGTGTTGATTTCAGGGTTTTAGCCGCGTCCGAGGTAGACATAAAATCCGATTGCTCTATGGACTTCCCGGACGCAATATTAAAATCGCTGGACGTGGTTGTAGGTGCGGTTCATAGCAAATTCTCGCAAGACCGAGCGACGATGACACAACGAATTGTAACGGCGATGGAAAACGAGCACGTGGACATAATTGCGCATCCTACCGGGCGTGTTCTGGGCAAGAGGGAGCCGTATGAGGTGGATATGGAGCGGTTGATGGAAGTGGCAAGGGATACGGGCACCATTATGGAACTCAATTCATTTCCTAACAGGCTGGATTTGAATGACGTTCATTGCAGAATGGCGAAGGATTATGGTGTGTTGATTGCAATATCAACGGATTCGCATGACGCAACGCAGATGGGTGCGGTGATAAAATACGGTGTCGCAACGGCAAGAAGGGGATGGCTCGAAGCTAAGGACGTGGTGAATACGAGGGGATTGGAGGATATGCTAAAATTATTAAAGAGGTAAACTTCCTCGAAAAGTTTTCCCACATTTTTTTCTCTAATTTCATAATCAATTTCTATAGATGACCTTCCATCAGAACCTTCATAGTGGGGAATTTCTCACAATGGAAACTTTTTTCTTCTATTTCATAAACCTGCAATTAAGCGGGAACAAACAAAGCAATATTTTCCATGCTTACGGGACTCATTACTCCCCATTTTGAC
>JAGGZZ010000238.1 GCA_021161765.1 Candidatus Methanophagales archaeon
ACAAATCCAAATGACCAAAATAAGAAATGCAAAACCAAGCTCTTTACAAGGACTTGCAGGGTTATGCGATAAGCCCTACATTTTGATATTGGTATTTAGGATTTTGAATAAGCCCTTACAGGGCTTGCGGGGTCGTGGGGCAGAGCCCCACAGTTTAGAGCTTAGAAATTAGGATTTAGGATTTTTTTATTTAAAGGTAGGATAAGAGAGGGTGGAAGAATGAAAGAAAAAGAGATATGGATAAAAGCGGATGACGAAGCGGGCACGTGGGACGAGAAGAAGTCACGGATTACCGCTGGTTTGGAATCCGGCGTGGACGGAGTGCTTGTTGAGGAAGCAGACATAGGAAAGGTGAAGGAGCTAGGCCGCATAAAAATAGCTGCGTTTGCATCCGATGACTCAACAGGAGAAGTAGAAGCAGACGTTGCCGTTTATGGTAAAGGAAGTGAAGGAGATGGAACGAAGTCTATTCCGGCGGAAATAGATGAGTCGAGTGTCTTATGTGCGCTGAAGAGGACTTATGACAGTAAGGTTAATGCAGGTGCGGGGTATGTGGAGATAAGAGGTAAGGAATATGAGCAATTTGCCGTTAGTATTGCGGATTATTGTGATTACGTGATTGTGATAGGGAAGGATTGGAAGATAATACCGCTGGAAAATATAATTGCGGAACTGCAAAAGAAGGACGCGAAGGTGATAGCGGGGGTGCAGAGTGCAGAAGAGGCGAGGACGGCGTTTGAAACGCTTGAATACGGTGCCGATGGCGTTATGCTCGATACTGACGACCCTTCGGAAATAAAAAGAGCGGTGGAGATACGTGACGAGAGCGAAATGGGTAAGATTACTCTTTCCGCAGCGAAGATAACAGGAGTGAAAGAACTTGAAATGGGAGACCGGGTATGCGTGGATACCTGCTCATTAATGGCATTAGGAGAAGGGATGCTGGTGGGGTCGCAGTCTTTTGCGTTGTTCTTAGTGCATTCAGAATCCGAGGAGAGCCCTTACGTAGCTGCGAGACCGTTCAGGGTGAATGCAGGCGGCGTGTATGCTTACATATTGGTGGGTGAGAAGACGAGATATTTGTCGGAATTGAAGTCCGGGGATAGCGTGTTAATTGTGAATGCGGAAGGAAATGCAAGAAAAGCGGTGGTTGGCAGGGTGAAGATAGAGAAACGACCGCTTATGCTCGTGGAAGCGGAACTGGAAGTGGAAGGTGGAGAGAAGAGGAAGTGCAGTATTATACTTCAGAATGCGGAAACGATAAAGTTGGTGGGGAAGGATAAAAAGAAGCCGATTTCCGTGGTTGATTTAAAAGCGGGTGATGAGGTTCTGGTTCATGTTACGGAGACGGCGAGGCATTTTGGTATTGCGGTGGAGGAAGCGGTGATAGAGAAATAAAAAGCCCGTTAGGTTTAATAATGAAGAATTAGTATATTGAAAATGAGGCTGAAGGATATGAAGGTTAGCAGCCTGCTAAAGGGAGGTATATACGAAGTAAGTTTCGGATATAACTATCAGGGTCGCTGAAATCAGCGTGCCGACGAAAAAGGTATATACGAAGTAAGTTTCGGATATAACCCCAAAATGGAAGGATATGCGGCATTAATGTCGGATATGCCGACGTTATATGAAACGGCGATTTCAAAATGAATATTTACCAATGAATACTTTTCATATTTTTATATAAATGTAATGAGTAATAAAACTATGGAAACGATTGAAGCCAGCCAGTTAACGCTTACAAATTTAGAAGCACCACCGCGAGTTTATGGGACGATTATTTTAAACAAAGAGAAGTTTATCCAAGTTTTAGGTGAAATGGAGACCTTGGATGATTTAAGTTCTCTTAAGAATAAGACCGTTACCTTGAGATCTGTTATAACTTACCCTAAAAATGACCGTGAAGGTATATTGAATATTGATGCGAATGGAGATACGGCTTCTTTGCGTAGAGATGTCCTAATTTCTGAATTAAATCAGATTTTAGAAGCAAGGACTCTTGAAAGGGCAAAATATTATTTGAAACGGCTAGAAAATGGTGTTCAAAAGGTTAAGACTAGTAAGGTCAACGATATAAATCTTCTCAGATGGAAAGAATATGATGAAATCATAACTGATAGTCTTTGGATACTGGATAAAAGGGATTCTTCGGGGGCTCATCTCGCTTGGTATTGGGGTAATTTCATCCCTCAAATTCCTCATCAAATGATGCTCAGATATACCAAAAAAGGGGATTGGGTTTTAGATGGTTTTGTTGGAAGTGGAACAACTTTAATTGAATGCAAACGGTTAGGAAGAAATGGTATTGGGATAGAATTAAATCTTGAAGTTTGTCAAAAAGCAAAAGAGTTTGTAGAAAAAGAGTATAATAGGCACGGAGTAAGTACAGAAATAATTACTGGTGATAGCAGAACAACAGATATAAAAACAGTTTTAGATAAACATGGAATAAAAAAAGTTCAACTTCTCATTTTGCATCCACCATATCATGACATCATTAAGTTTTCAAAAGATGAGAAGGACCTTTCAACAGCGAAGAGTACTGATGAATTTTTAAAGATGTTTGGCGAAGTGGTAGATAATGCAACTCCATTCTTAGAGAAAGGGAGATATTTTGCTCTTGTTATTGGGGATAAATACTCTAAAGGTGAATGGATACCTTTAGGTTTTTATTGTATGCAAGAAGTCCTAAAAAGAGGTTATTTATTGAAGAGTATAATTGTGAAAAATTTTGAAGAAACCAGAGGAAAAAGAAATCAAAAAGAATTGTGGAGGTTAATATGCCTAAATTAAGACCTATTACGATCAAGGGAGAAGAATTCTTTTTTAGTCTATCTTTTGACATAGATGATTTTATCGGTGATGGTATTTGGTGGCTCCAAATCTATGATAAC
>JAGGZZ010000173.1 GCA_021161765.1 Candidatus Methanophagales archaeon
ATGGGCAACCTGAATGTAGAAGAATTTATTACATCTTCTACCTTCAGGTTGCCCATCTTCTTATAAAACTGCGCCAGCGGATTCAAAGCACCGTGTTTGTGATTCTTTACAGAAACGAGCGCCATTTGTTCTCGCAGTTTGTCCATGGGAATGTCATAATTTTTGGAATACCGCCTTGCAGCCATTGCGAAAACGCCCGGAAAAGTTAGCCCTGCCGGTCCCTCGGTTGGTGCATGGCAAGCCATCGCAAATATTCGCGTTGCAAATAGTGTTCCCATCAACAACGCTTTTTCCACCCCTCCTGCCATTACCATGTTGCATTGCCCTGAGGCGACCCATTCCGCGGCTTCACGTATTGCGATTGAAGCAGAGGCACAAGCACCTTCGTAGCGCGTCGCGGGTATAGGACCCCCACCCAGGTTGAGTTCAGCAGCAGAGAATGCCGCGGGCGTTACCTGCCCTTCCTCAAAACCGGGGAGTGCAGCACCCTGAAATAACGCCTCTATGTCCTTCAAATCCACTCCTGCATCGTCCACCGCTTGCAGTGCCGCTTCTGAGAACAACTCCAGTGACGTTTTCGATGCTCTTCCAAATTTCGTATGCCCAATCCCTATTATGGCTACATCCCTCATTCCTACGCACCCCGCATTGTATCTTCTATTACTATCGTATGCGTCATCA
Organism: Candidatus Methanophagales archaeon; assembly: GCA_021161765.1. Taxonomy (GTDB): domain Archaea; phylum Halobacteriota; class Syntropharchaeia; order Alkanophagales; family Methanospirareceae; genus QEXZ01. Next base: position 682 of record JAGGZZ010000173.1, read on the forward strand.
GATTGATTTCCTTTATCCTGCCCTTAGCGCTTTGCGTCTCCCCTAAGATCCCCGTGCATTTTACGTCCTCACCGTTAACTTCTACATGAACCACGTCTTCCATCAGCAATGTTTTACCGCCCCCGCTTTCCACCAGCACGCTTGATTCGCACATTTTTGTTGTTTATAATCTATACTTTTCCTTCTATTTAAGTTAATTAAGACACGGGATTTACATGGATTTTTCTTTTTATCTACATAAACTTTCCTTCTCTTTAGGAAGATTTTATCTGAAAAGGAATTATGAGCATAACGAAAAAAGCGTGGATAACTTATCGAGATAAAGGCAGGAGCAGGGTACACCTGAAGGAACCAATAGCCATAGTAGGGTCATCGGGGCTGAGGTCCGTAGGGAAAATAGTTGTAGATGAACTTGTAAAAAAGACGGACCCCCGGATATTCGCGGAATTGTATTCGTATGGATTTCCAAGCGTTTATTACGGACCCTCATATCTCGGGGCTCCCAATGTCGCAGGTGCAAAAATAGCGAAAGGCAATGTAGTTCATCTTCCAAGCGTGGAATTCTATGCGCTTGAGCAGAATCAGGACATTATAATAACAAGGGGTTACCAGGCATACAATGCCCTTAACCAATACGCGGTTGCGGATAAGGTCACCGATTTATTTAAGAAATATCACGTAAAAATGGTGATTTCGCTCGGTGCACAGGTAATAGAAGAGGGAATAACCGGTTGCGCGACCGGCACAGCGTTATTGGAAGAGATGTATAAATACGGGATTAAAAAAACAAACGTAGATAGATTCATCGGCTTTTCGGGACTTGTAGTTGCAGTAGGGCGAGAAAAAGGACTGAAGGGCATTTGTTTGTTTGCAAGCACCACGCAAAAGTTGGCAGACCCCGAATATCCTGATTTTTATGCGGCGAAGGAATTGCTGGAAAAAATCAGTGAGATATTAGGAATCGCAGTAGACACATCGGATTTAGAAGAAAGGGGAATGGCAGAGGGTAGAATAACAGAAGAGATGCAAGAACAGGTGCAGGGACAGAGGCGAGAGCGAGAGGCAGAAGAACCGGGTGGATATGTGTGAGATAGAACAGAGAAACTATGAATTGGTATGCAAAGAAATAGCAGAGGTTATGGCGGAAACAGGGATAAGCCGAGCAGAGAGCATAAATAAGTTAAAGAAGGAAATAAGCGGTAAATATGGGTTGTGCAGCATTCCGAGGAATTCGGATGTACTGAAATCGGCTGTGGACGAATCGAAACTAAAAGAGAGATTGAAACGCAAGAGAATGAGGACGGCTTCGGGTGTTGCCCCGGTTGCCGTAATGACTTCTCCGTATCCCTGTCCACATGGGAAGTGCATAATGTGCCCGGGTGGTCCGAGCTCGGATTTCGAGTCGCCACAGAGTTATGTAGGCAAGGAGCCAGCTGCCGCTCGCGCTGCTCAGCAGGTTTTCGACCCGTACAAGCAAGTAAAAGTGAGGTTACATCAACTTGAGGAGATAGGTCACGATTTCGAGAAGGTTGATTTGATTCTGATGGGTGGCACGCTAACCGCGAGACCGCAGGAATATCAGAGATGGTTTGTGAACAGGTGTTTGGATGCGATGCGTGAATTTGGTGAGCAGCGAAGTCGAGAGATAAGAAACACGGGCATTACTTTCGAGACGAGACCCGATTATGCGAAGAGGGAGCAGATAGACTCGATGCTGGAGCTCGGCGCTACAAAAGTCGAGTTAGGTGTGCAGCATGTTGCTAACACGATTCTGGAGAACATAGAGCGGGGGCACTCGGTAGAAGATTCAATCGAGGCGAACAGGAAGGTGCGGGACAGTGCGTTGAAAGTAGGCTTTCACGTTATGCTTGGCTTACCGGGTTCGACTGTCGAAGACGACAAAAAGATGTTTGAACGTATCTTCCGTGATGCGGACTTCAAGCCGGATTATTTGAAGATATATCCTACGCTGGTGGTCAAAGGGACGAAACTATATGAAATGTGGAAAAACGGGGATTATGACCCGATTTATGAGGAAGGAGCGATAGAGATAATCACTTATGCGAAAAGAATAATTCCGCGATGGGTGAGAATACAACGAATACAGCGGGACATTCCAGCGCAGTTCATAGAAGCAGGAGTGAAGAAGAGCAATCTGAGGCAATTAGCGCAGGAAAGGCTGCACGAGATGGGTTATCAATGCAGGTGTGTGAGATGCCGGGAGGCAGGACTTTCCCGGTTAGCGGGCAGAATCGCGGACAATAGCAATATAACGTTTTTATCGGAGAGCTACGAGGCATGTGGAGGCACAGAATATTTCCTCTCTTACGAAGACGTAGAGAAGGACATTTTAGTAGCGCTTTTAAGGCTGAGGTTCCCGTGCAACCCACACCGGGAAGAGTTGAAGGGTGCTGCTCTGGTTCGTGATTTGCACGTGTATGGTGAATTAGTGGGTTTAGGCGAAAGAAAAGGGAATAGCTGGCAGCATCGTGGATATGGAGCACGTTTGTTGAAGAAAGCGGAGGAGATAGCAGTTGATAGGAATTACGGAAAGATAGCGGTGATGAGCGGGATAGGCGTGCGAGAGTATTATGAGCGGTTTGGCTACGAACGTGAAGGTCCGTTTATGGTGAAGAATCTTTCTTAAGTTAAAATGAAACTACAATTTTTAGGAGCAGCAAAAGAAGTTACAGGTTCTTGCATATTGATAGAAACGAGAAAAAGCAGGTTCTTGCTTGATTGCGGTCAGCGGCAGGGACAGGGGACGGAAAGCTCACCGAGATTTCAATTCAATCCGAAGGAAATAGACTTTGTCATTCTTTCTCATGCACATCTCGACCACGCCGGGCTTTTACCCAAGCTCGTTGCGGAAGGTTTTGATGGCATGATTTATTCAACGGTGGCCACTCGTGACGTTGCTGAACTGCTTTTAAAAGACAGTGCGAAGATACAAAAAGAAGCGGCTGAATCTGGAGTAATGCCCATGTTCACGGAGAAGGACGTTGTCCAAACGATGGATAAATTCCGCGTTTCAGAATGGAACGTTCCTGTTGATGCTTCTGAGAACGTCACGGTAACGTTCCTCGATGCCGGCCATATATTGGGTGCAAGCATTTCGGTTGTAGATATCAGCGGTGCTGGCAGGCTGATTTATACCGGCGACATCGGGCATGGACGCTCACCCATAA
>JAGGZZ010000174.1 GCA_021161765.1 Candidatus Methanophagales archaeon
AATCAGAACAACCCTCTTGTTCTCTCTCAGCAATAGACGTTCAATTAACATTAACCCAATAAATGTCTTGCCAAGACCTACACTATCGCAAAGAAAAGCACCATCATATCGAGATGCTATTTTCATCAGTGCATGGTAACCATCCTTTTGATACTGGTCCAGAATTGGATATATTTTTGACTCACGGAGTTCCCATTCACTGGCTGTCAATTCGTGCCCTTTAAAATATTCGTACAATGCTTTGGTATAAACTTCAAAAGGTGTATACTCTCTCGTATGCCGTTCAACAGTCTTCAGTATCTCTGGCGTTACGTCTTCGGCTTCTTTCCAGTGTCGTTCAAACCACTCCTGTAAAGTTTCAATTTCATGCTTTATTTGCACATTTAGCTCAACGTTCTCTGTAATTCCGGGTAGTGTAAAATTACTTGAGCCTACCAATGCCGCAGAACCAATAACGTCAAATTTTGAATGCGTGATATATGCCTTCGCATGGAATTTCTTCCTCCGGTATATCTTGCACTCTATGGCCTTATTCCTTATACCCTCGACTATAGCAGGAACACCATCCAGAAAATCATTCTCTTCCTTCTCCTGTTCAATGCTATCATCCAATTTACCGCTAATGTAGCTCAATCCTTCTTCAAAGGCTTGCCGTGTTCTTTTTGATACCTCATCGCCCATAAGAATCCGTATCTTTTCAAGATTCTGCCATTTTCCGTTCAAACCCAATAAAGAGCCAATTTCAAAATAGCCCGTTGCGATATCAAATTTCTTTGATAGTTCACACCATTCAGACAGGTATTTCTGAACCTTCCAGGCAGTATCGCTGTTATCTACAATGAATAGCTCGCCTTTTTTAGATGAATCTCTTTTGTTCATCATCATAACACCTTAATGTTTAAAGGTATTAAACTTAATATTACTATAAAAACGAACTGCTCAAACCCACTCCCTGCCTTCCACTCTCCAAAAACGTTTCCGCTACCCCACGCCCAACTTCCCTTGCAAACACGCCGAAGAACTGCTCAAAAAACGTTTTTCTTCCATATTCAACCACTCGTGGCTTACCTTCGATTCCTGCCAGTTCCGCTGCGAGGTCAACCGCATCCTGAAAATTACCCAGCTCATCTACCAACCCCAGCTCTTTTGCCTGCCTGCCCGTGAGAATCCTGCCGTCAGCAAGCTCTAAGACCTCGCTCTCGTTCATCTGTCTTCCTTCCGCTACCGCACGAACAAACTGAATATAAATGTCATCAATCATATCCTGAAGTATTTGGCGCTCTTCCGCGGTCATATTTCTAAGCGGCGACCCGATGTCCTTATATTTTCCGCTCTTAATCACATTAGCCCGTATCCCATACCGCTCAAGCAGTTCAGAGTACTGCAATTGTGAAAAAATCACGCCAATGCTCCCGGTTATCGTTCCGGGATTCGCAACTATCTTGTCGGCCCCACAGGCAACATAATACCCGCCAGAAGTAGCTACATCGCTCATCGAAGCCACCACTATCTTGCCATTTTCGCGTGCCTTACCTACCTCCACGTGTAATTCTTGCGATGCCGCAGCGCTTCCACCAGGGCTATTTACTCTGAGTATGATTGCCCTTACAGAGGGGTCTTCGCCTGCACTTTTTATCAACTTTGCAATATCATCAGCATCTGATTCCGCTCCAAATATCCCAAATCCACTGCTGCCACCCACGATTGCACCTTCAATGTTGATTATTGCTATTTTATCGCCGCTTACACTTATGCCACCAGTATCAAAAGGGGCTTTCGCTATGATGGCAATGCCGAGCACCACGGAAATTAGACAAAAACCTAACAGGAGTAAGGCAATGACCTTTCTTTTGTTTTCCACTATCGCTTTAATACTTTTCATTTAAATCGCCCATTTATGGCATCGAAATCAAAAAAATACGCACGATTATAAGTATAAATGCCAGCACCATAAGAACCACAAATGGTAGAACGAGAGTTGCAATTGCCCTACCCATGGAGAATTTATGTGCCTCTCTAATTGCGAGAACGTCCAGTATCAAAACCCAGATTGCTAAAATGCCTCCCAAACCCATAGCTATGAATGCACCGGTTAAACCACCAGAAAAAATGGCGATTAAACCAATCGGAGCCTGAAATATGTTTGGAAGCATGGCAAACCCCATTAGAACCAGCGTTTCTGTGAAAGCACCCTTCCCTCCCAGAACCTTTGCTACTACGTGAAGTATGCCTGCGATAACGACCCATAGAATAAATCCAAAAACTACGCTTAGGGTCATGGATGCAATTGGCGAAAACATCATCTCTTCGAAACCTGGACCGACAGGTTCAAAACCAGGGAACTCTGCAAACATGGACATGAACGCGCTTTGCGTTAATATGCTCCCTGCTCCGCTGCAGATACATGCAATTAGAACCACGATAGCTGCGGTAGTTACCGATGTTCTCTCTTCCAGCATTCGTCTGAACGTAGAAGCCGGACTGAACAAGGTCCCGAAAATATTTTCTAACAAGTCAGCCATTTATTTTGTTTCCATTTTTGTTGTATATAAAGTATAACGTCCTTCTATTAAAGACACGGATTTACACGGATTAAGCGAGTTTGGGGGTTTAGCTCGTTAGAGGCTCAGACCCTTTAACCAAACCGCTAAACCACTAAACCGCTATATTATCATCTGTGTTAATCTGCGTTA
>JAGGZZ010000189.1 GCA_021161765.1 Candidatus Methanophagales archaeon
CAAAAAGGAAGATACCTTTGACCAAACCATCAAAGATTCCTATACTGTTTTTCCCCTTAATGGGCTCAAGCTTCTGGAATGGGGGAGCATTATAAGGGGAGAAGTTCCAGATATATTCCCAGCAATGGCGGTGGTCTCTGGCGTGTTTCTGGTTGCTCGCGAACTCTATAAAGATGGGTTCGTGTGGCTTAGAGTAAACGAGGGAGTGTTGACCATGGTCAAAGTCGTGCTTCTTGTAGTCACCGTGGGATTCATAGGATATGTAGTTGTTTTTTTGAGTGTAGTGATGTTATGTGGGCTTCTTAGTTCACACCTTCCTGAAGAAGTGAGAGAAAGGAGATTTCTTTGATTATGAAGCCATAGAATTCATTTTCTATTCAGGAAATCCCTAACGAAACGTTCTTTTGGCGTTCTCTTGAGGTAAACGTCTCCCAAAACTCCGATGATAATTCCACCAGCCAAATCAAATATCAAATCATACATCGTATCTCCGAGGCCGGGCTGCAGTTGTGTTCCAATAATTTTATCAGATATGAATTCCGTGATTTCCCAAAATGACCCTATCGCCATTGTGAAGATTATAACGAAAAATACAATCATGGGTCTGTTCAGTTTAATCTCGGTATATCGGTCCATGATAACGGCAGCGACAAATCCGAGGACTGCTATGGTTATAGAAGAGACGAGATGTGCTACCTTATCGTAGAAAGGGTAAAAAAGGTGATACCATCCCCATACATTTCCACTTATAGAAAGGTAAAGAGAAAGAACGATGAGAAAATTCAATTCCCATGGCAAAGTTACATGAAATCTTCGCTTTAGCATTAAAGGTGTTAAAGTTAGAATAAAGGCAAATAATCCCCATACCGCCCAGATGTAGTCTTTGATATAGACGCTATAAACAGCATAAACAACAATAAGCATCTGCATTAGATATGCGAGATAGATTCCGATTTTTTCTCTTAACATGTTAACCTGTTATATATAGTCGTTCGAAATGTATTATTTGAATGACTATTATGTAAGCTATGCTTTATCAGTTGTGAATTTATATTATTTTACACTAAACCTTATTTATTTTATTCTCTTTAGGAGTAACTTATATCCAAAGGTAAGGGAAACATGGTGAAGAAAGAAAAAGAGATGGGACGAAAGAAAGAGCAGGTGAAAAAGCTTGTAGAAGGGGCAGCTATGGGTTTAGGTTTTTTCGTTATGTTTGGTTCACTAGCATATCGAGAAGAGTTAGGCGCCGCTATGGACGTCGTTCTTGGCCCTCTTGCTGCGTTCGTGGGGCGCGATAAATTTTTAATCACCGTTCTCGTCCTGTCGATTGTTACCGGCATCTATACTTCGATAGTACAGAAATACACGATGAACTGGGAGCTGATGGCGAAGTCAAAAGAGTTCTCAAAACAGATAAGGGAGCTTAATAAGGAATACATGGCAGTGAAAAAGGAGGATAACAAGCATAAGATAAAGAAAATAGAAAAGAAGAGGGCGGAGGTGATGCGAAAGCAAACGCAATTTTCCGGTGAGATGATGAAGCAGCAAATGAAGCCCATGATTTACATTATGGTTATTACGCTTCCTATATTCTTCTGGATGTGGGAATATGCAGCGGCAAACCTATCCGGAATCGGGGTGATATTCCCGTTGATAGGGGAGAAGCAACTTTTGGACTTTTTTATCACGCGTATGCGAATGCCTTACTGGTTGCTCTGGTATATCGCATGTTCGATACCCATGACGCAGGTGATAAGAAAAACGCTGGGCATAAGGAGCGGGATGTAGAAATGAAAAAGAAAGTAGAAGAGATTATGACAAAAGAAGTGATTACGGCAAAGGAGAACGATTCGTTACTGGACGTTGCGACGGTATTAAAAGAGAATAAAATAGCAGGGGTTCCGGTTCTCAATGAGCGAGAGGAAGTAGTTGGAGTGATTAGTGAAGCGGATGTTTTAAAGCTCCTGGAGAATTTCCACTGGTACACTTCCATCTTTACGGCTCATGACCTTATGAACATATTTGGCGAGGACTTACACGATGTACAGCAGGACATCGAAAAAGCGAGCAAGATGAAAGTGAAGGACGTGATGTCAAAGAAACCCGAAACCATACCGCCAGATACGTTAATTGACGATGCGGCGCAGATTATGCACTCAAAGGGATTTAATAGATTACCCGTTGTGGATGAAAATGACAAGTTGGTTGGAATAGTTGCCCGGGCAGACATAATCGCATCACTTTATGAAAAATAAGGGAGAAGGGAGGGCAATGCAGACAAAAACAAACGTTAAAGTTAAAGAACTGATGACAACGGATGTTATAGCATTCAAGCCTGACGAAAAGATTCCTCACGTAGTTAAGGCGTTTAGAACGAATAGAATCAGCGGGGCGCCGGTGATTGATGACCAGAGAAAGGTAATCGGTATAATCAGTGAAGCGGACATCATGAAATTGACTGCGACGGTTCCCTTTCCTGATATAGACCCCCTTAATCCTTTCCCGGTGTTCTCTCTATCCAGCTACATGAAGAAGGTAAAGAAAATCCCGGATGAAATTGAAACGCTGTTCGAGGGATATGTGAAGGACGTGATGACAAAAAAACCGGTAACGATTTCACCCGATAACTCTATTTCTGATGCTGCTCGGCTAATGCATAAGAACGATTTTAAGAGGATTCCCGTGGTGGATGACGAAGGTAAATTGGTAGGGGTAATAGCGAGAGGGGATGTTATTGGCGTTTTCGCAAAATAAAGCCTTTTAGAAAAAGCGTTTACGGAAAAAAACAACGTTCTTTTGTGAACCTTTTTTTAAAATGAGAATGTTTGTTTATGTCACCGTTGTTCGTTGCAGTATGTCCCCTGTTTGCGTATAGAGTATTACAATTGAATCGCCAGCCTTGAGCGAAAGACCCATGATTTCCAATTCGTCTCCTGGTGCAAAGTGCATATAATTATTAGGGCCGGGATTCCACGTATCATCACCATTTAATCTTGATTTGCCAGATAAGGTACAAAGCTTTCCCTTATGCCTTACCTCTAAGTAGTTCCAATCCCCAGCAAATTGTCCTTTGGCACCGCCTTCCTCGGGATTACAAAACGCATTAATGATCGTATCTCCGCCATGATGGATGATTTTTAGCTTATCCGAATTCGCGTTGGCTCCTTCAACGACTAAAACAGCACTCGGCGCCTTCTGAACGCCTTTGGTGATGACGTAGGCTAACGCTGCAACGACCGCTGCTATTAGTACCATAATTACA
>JAGGZZ010000135.1 GCA_021161765.1 Candidatus Methanophagales archaeon
AAAATCTCCCTCTCCCTTTTGCCTCCCTTTTCAATCGCTTCAATCATCTGCGTTCTTTTTTGATTTAAAGGCTTTGTATCCCCCTTTTCTCCTATTTCCCTCCTTTTTTCCCTCGCTATCTAATCTGAGAGCAAAGGTAATCTTAGAAAGCAGTGGAAAACAAAATTACCAAAATTTTAAGGTTGCAGACATACCTTTGCTGGGTGTCAGTAAAACATCTAAACTTTTACGGAGCCCTTTGATAACTATGTGGTTAAGATTTCACAGTATTTTAAAAAGAAAAGGAGCTTTTCTGGTTAAGTTAGAGCCCCAAACTTTTGAAGAATTGGGATATAGATTAACTCGTTATTTTGGAACAGAGGAAGAAGATCCTAAAATGAGATTTGGCAGATATGTGATAGTACGATTTGACTTTTTACCTGGGAGTAATAATATTTTTGCTATTGATGCACCGCATTACTACTTTGATTCAGGGTCTTCTTTTGACGATTTGTTAGTAATTTTATCTGGAGTAGCTGAGCATTCAACAGCGACTTCTTATCCGATTCCTGGGTACTCGTATGCACTTAAGAAAGCCCACGAGAGAGTAGTCTTTACTAAAGATAAGTTGTATCTTCTGGAAAGCACATTAAGACGAGGTTTATCGCTCGATATTTATAATATGCTTAAAAGTTTAGAGTTATAGGAGGAAGGAAAACATGGACGGAAAAGTTGGTGTGGTAATAGATCGAGGGAAAGAAGAGGATCAATTAGAGATAGCAGTAGCTTTTCAAGAGAAAGAAAAATCACCTAAATTAGGTGAGTTCTTGATCACAGAGGAAAGAGAATTTATGAGGAAAAAAGAACTGCAATATTTGCCCGAACAGGGTATGGAAAAAGCAATCTATGAAATTTGGCAGGAACAATTAAGGAAATGACCGTGAAAGAAAACCCCTGGAAACATTGGAATCACATCACCAAACTCGACCCAGATAAACATATCTCAAAGGCGGATTTGAAAACCGTCGTGGAAAGTGGAACCGATGCAATAATGATTTCAGGCACTCAAAACATCACCGACGAGAACGTATCCCAATTAATATCCATGCTGAAAAATTACGATATACCTAAAATATTAGAACCGGCAACCCCGGAAGCCGTTATGTATAAAGGCATAGACTACGTTTTTGTGCCGCTGGTTCTCAATTCCCACGATTCGGAATGGATTGTAGGTAAGCACGTGGACTGGATAAAAAAACAATCAATCGAATGGAATATGATTATATCCGAAGCGTATATCGTCCTGAACCCTGAATCTGCAGTCGCTAAACTGACAAAATCCGATACGGACTTAACCGATAACGAAGTTGTCGCGTACGCACGGTATGCCGAAAAATATCTTCATCTTCCTATTACTTACATTGAATACAGTGGGACGTATGGAGACCCGCATAAGGTAAAGAAAGTAAAACAATCGCTAACCGAAACGTCTCTGTTCTACGGTGGTGGAATAGACTCAAAGGAGAAAGCAGCAGAGATGAAGGCATGTGCTGACGTCATCGTGGTTGGTAATGTAGTGTATACCGATATGGAAAAGTTTTTGGCGACAATTATTTAGGTGCTTGTGATTTCAGATTTCTTACTCTCCAGTGGAAATGGTGGGGTGTCTGGGTGCACGGCACAAATTCAAGAAAACAGAAAATAAATTATAGACACAAATTAACGCAGATTAACACAGACGGATGATAAAAATCAACATGGTTAAACTAAAATAAATCTGCGTAAATCAGTGTAAATCTGTGTCTTAAATAGAAGAGAGCTATACTTTATGTACAATAACGAGTAGGCAAAATAAAATGACCAAAACAGCAGTTTGTGTGTGTTCAGGCGGGATAGATTCCACCGTAGCAGCGGCAATCGCATCGCAGGAAGGCTATGAATTGCATTTCTTTCACGCTTCCTACGGGCAGCGAGCGGAAAGAAAGGAAAAAGCGGTAGTGGAACAAATAGCTGCTTACTTAGGTGCGAAAGAGTTGAAGTTTGTGGAAATACCGTTTTTAAAAGACCTTGGTGGGTCTTCATTAACGGACATCAAGAGAGCAATTCCTGCGGGTGGAGAAGTAGATTTGGATAACCCGGGGGAGACGCCATCTACGTGGGTGTCCTGCAGGAATTTAATCCTTTTAGCGGCTGCAAGCGCATACGCAGAAGTCATTTCCGCAGATGCCATTTTCGTGGGCTTCAATGCTGAAGAGGCGAGGTCATATCCCGACAACGAGAAGGAATTTGTCGAGCGATATAATGCGGTGCTGGAAAAAGCAGTTGCTTCTTTCTCACAGCCGCCAACGGTAAAAGCACCTTTAGTTGATTTGTTGAAACCCGAGATAATAAAAAAGGGGGTAGAGGTCAAAGCGCCATTGCATTTGACTTATTCATGTTATCTGGGTGACGATAAACATTGCGGTGTTTGTGAGTCGTGCTTGCATCGGCGAAGAGGGTTCAAAGAAGCGGGTGTGGATGACCCGACGGAGTACAGCCAATAAGGGGGAAAAAAATCAAATTCAAAGCACCAAAATCTAAACAAATCCAAAATTCAAATGTTCAAAAATCAAAACAAACCTTTCTAAGTCCACAGGTTTTTGAGTAACTGCGCCACAGAGTCTACACCAGCGGTTCAGGCTGCTTCTCTTCCGGAAGCACAGGTAATCGCATGGTATTCATTAACAAAGTATCTTTGACTTCTTTAGCACGTTCCAAGAGCAATTCCTTACCCTGAGGCGTGAGTGCGAAAATCGGTATTGCAGTGCCAGCCTGTAAACGAGCTTTTCCTTTTGCCCGTTCTCTTATGTGCGGTGAGGCACAAGCAGTAATCAAGTCGGCGATTTCGCAGAACTTCTCAGCCTCTGTTTTGGAGATGCCCGTGAGATGAACACCAAATATTACTGCACGCTTGCTAATAGCTCTACATTCTTCAGCGTCTTCCACTGTGGACACTGTGACACCTACTCTTTCGTATCCAAGCTCAAGTGATAGCCGCAACCCAGCCGCCTGGTCTATCCTTGGTGGGTCGAGTATTTCTCCACCTCTATCCCTTATTTTCTTTATTATTCCTTCAACAGGTGTAGTCTCAATTACACCGCTCAGCCTTGCCCCTATTCCCTGCACCAGTGCAGGATTGGATGTAATTACAGTACCTGCGCCTTCGCAAACCGTTACGGTGGCATCGAGCAAACCTCTGTGAAGTGCGGTCATAAATGTCTCCGAAGCACCAAAACCGACGAAAACCTCTGCCTCTACTTCCCTATCTTCCGTGCACATCCCAAAATCTTGTATCCTGAATTCAACATTCTCCTTTATCACTTTCTCGTTCAGTTCCTTTATTCCTCGTATTTTAGCCCACAATGGGCAATATTTGAGCAGGGGTTTGGCAACCTCAACAACTTTACCGTTTTCTACTGCCACCCTTGTTTTCCCCATGGTTTCAAAAACATGTCTGTCTTTTCTCATTTTCACCTTTTAATTCATTTATAGTTCTAGGACTCTTTTATTTTTAAAACGGCAAAATGAGCATGAACATCGAAGAGATAAGAAAAGACTTCCCGATTTTAAATCGCGGGATAATCTATATGGACAGTGCAGCAACGAGTTTGACGCCTGAGCCCGTTTTGGATACCGTTCTGGATTATTACAGGAATTATAATGCGAATGTAGGCCGTGGCGTGTATAAACTAACGCAGATAGCTTCGCAGAAGTATGAGGACGCACACAAAAACGTAGCGAAATTCATTGGAACCACAGCAAACGAACTCATTTTTACTAAGAACACAACCGAGGGGATAAACACGGTGGCTTCGGGAATTGGGCTGAAGAAGGGAGATAAAGTTGTGGTCAGCTTATGGGAACACCATTCCAATCTCCTGCCCTGGATACGTGCGAAAAAGGCGCTAAGAATAGATCTGGAAGTGGTAAAACCCAATGATGCGATTTCGGAGGGCAAGGCGAAAACCCAATGTGCTCTTGAAGCATCGGATTTTGTGGATGCGATAGACAAAAAGACGAAGATAGTGGCGATAACGCACGTCTCTAATGCACTGGGGTCAGTTCTTCCAGTAAAAGAAATATCGAAGTTGTGCGCGGAGAACAATGCTCTTTTGCTTGTTGATGCTGCGCAATCCGCGCCTCATCTGAAAATAGACGTCAGGGATATGGGCTGCGATTTCCTCGCCTTCTCAGGGCATAAGATGCTCGGACCCACGGGAATCGGCGGTTTGGTTATCAGAGAGGAACTTATGGAAGAGCTTGAACCGCTGACGGTGGGTGGAGGCGCCGTGGAGGATGCTTCGTTTGCCGATTATCGTTTAAAACAGTCGTATGAGAAATTTGAAAGCGGTACGCCAAACATAGCGGGGGCAATGGGTCTCAGTGCAGCAGTGGCGTATTTGGAAGCAATTGGAATGGAAAAGGTAAAAGCATGGGAGGAGAAACAGGGAAAAAGAATCATTGAAGGGCTACGGGAACTGGACAATGTCGAGATATATGGCTACGGGAGCGAAGCTTTTGAGCGTGGGCAGAGGATAGGTGTTGTATCTTTCAATGTAAAGGGTGTGAATCCAAACGAAGTGGCGTCACGGTTGGACCGCGAAGCGGGCATAACTGTACGGTCCGGGCATCATTGCTGCATACCCTTGATGAACTACCTCGGGTTGGGTTCAGAGGGAACGGTCAGGAGTTCGGTGTATTTGTACAATACCGAGGCGGAAGTGGAAAAGTTTTTAGACCTTATCAGGAAGATAAGTAACTCATAATATATGGACATAGAGAAGCTCTGGGAACTTTTGCATAAGGAGAGAAGCACGGCATCACTGCAGGTGTTACCTGAGACCTTCCATGAGGACGTGAGAGAATATCTAAAGAAGTTAGAGGATGAGAAAGCAGAAGCGGGTGGCGATAGGGGGAGAAGCGAACTTGTGGAAGACGAGATACGAAACGCAAGAATGAAAGCAGAGGATATTATCCAGAGACGCATAGGAAAAATAGTAAAACTTGCCAG
>JAGGZZ010000245.1 GCA_021161765.1 Candidatus Methanophagales archaeon
GTATTTCCATTTTTAATGGGGATAAAAAATGGAGGATAAATTTTTAATCTCTTTGAGGGAGGAGAATGCAAAAAGCATTGGTGTTACAGTCCGCAAAATGGACGAAATGGACATGCACGAAATCGGAGAAAGACTTAAAATCGAAGTTGGTGAAGTGAGGCAACCACTGGGTTCTGCTGGGGGGTATCTTATTAGCCCGATTTATGGTGTGGAGAATGAAAAAGAGAGAGAAGAGCGAAAAAAGCGTATAGAGAGAAGATTCTTCTCTGAGAAATCGAGATGGTAAAGAGTGACAACATAATATCCCCCGAAAAAGAGGAATTTGGGTAGGGATGTACAATTTGCGAGATGCTTTTGATCACTTACGAAAATTGCTAATACACCTCTTTGAGGACGATGATAATAACAAGGCAAATAGAGAATTGGCAGAGATGGAAGCACACCTTTACAGAGCAATCTTAGAAGGAGCGCAAAATGTTACAGAAGTATATCTTGACCGAATTGACAAAAAACTAAAACCTCGTATATTGTACCGATTGAGTTTCGTAGACGCACCTAGTGAAACAGAAATAACGACAGCAATTTCATCAGCTAAAGAAAAGATTGAACATGGCAGAAATTATAAGCCAAAAAACTGGAAAGAGGCTGCTAAATCTTTTAAAGAGGCTGAAGACATACTTAAAAGTCTTGAACAAAGGCTCCCTTCTCCCAATGAAATTAGGTATAGACTTGTTATTTTAGGATGCACGATTATAGCGTTACTCATAGGTACAGGTATAGGTCACTTCTTTTGATTTTGTGCCTGTTTGTTTTAAAATCAAACAAACCACAAAAATTTATTCAATATTAGCATGGTTGAGGTATTTTTACCTCATCTTACGCAACAACTCATTTATCGCATCACCGTGATAGCCAAGTTCACCACCCTGTGGGACCGTCTTTTTTATTCCTCTATGCCCTTTTCTTGGCGGGTGCAGCCGGAAAACAGGTTTGATTTGGTATTCTGTTAAATCCTTCATCTTTACTTCTCCCGAATGCAAACCATGAGCAAGTTTCTTAAACGACTCAAAAGGCGTATTGTTCCGTAAATATGACTCAGTTAACCTTTTACCGCCTGTTAATCTACCCCGGTTTTTTAGTAATTCCTCAAGCATATCCTCGGATATTTCGCCCCATGCAACGTAATCCTTCACTTTATTTATCATCCCTTTGTAATAGTCGTCATTTCCTACTACGACACAGTGGTTCACCCTGTGCAGCCGAAGAAGCCCTAACGTGTACTTTATGTCAGGCTTTATTCCTACGCTTCCTCTCATCTTTATTATCGCCTTCATCTTATTTGGTAGAGTTTTCAACAAGCTTTCTTTTTAGAGAATGGTTTTTATTGTAGCTGTTTTTCTTAGCGCATCGTAGGTTGCTAGCGCAAGGTTAAAGGTGGTTCGTGTAGAACCTCTTGTTTTCGCCCATACGTCCTCCACGCCTGCGAACTCCAGAACCTTTTTGGGGATGTCCCCCGCGGCGAGACCCAGCCCCCTGGGTGCGGGTTTCAAGGTTATCTCGACCGCTCCGGATTTCCCGCGTACCTTAAAAGGTAGCGAATGCTTCTCGTTACAATCGCATTCCCACGACCCACAACCCCGTTCAATATATGTCAAGTTTAATTCCGCATCTCGTATCGCTTTTGTAATGCTATTACGAACAAGAGCGTCTTTACCCAGTCCTATACCGAGATAACCATCCCGATTTCCCACGATTACGCAAACTCTGAATTTTATTCTTCTTCCTGAATCGGTCATTCGTTGCACCATGTTTATGTCCAGGACTTCATCAGAAATATCAGGGAGGAGCTTTTCTACAATTTGGTGCTCTTTTAACGGGTATCTCGACCGAAGAGCTTCTTCTATTGTCTTTATTTCACCGCTTTGCACCAGCGTACCTAACCTTGTTAATGGTACCCATTCTTCTTCATCCGCTTCCCTCCTCTTCCTTCTTCCGCTCATTTATGATGCTTTCGTTCCCTCCTCCTGTATTGAAGTTATAGATAGAGATATCTTTTCTTTTACCACATTAAAGTTATCAATAATAGCAGGATTGCGTAGGAATTCAGCGATGTGGTGTCCGCTAAGGCGCTCATCAGAGGGTAAAACAGAGGCGTCATAGGGAATATCTATTCCTGAATCAATAATCCCTTTTAATGCTGCGTACACTTTAGAACCATGCGTAGGTGTGCACAGCCCAATATCGAGGATACCTTCGTCAAACCCGGCTTCCTTCGATTTTCTGCCGAATAACAATCCCGTGAGATACGCAGCAGAAGTGTTGCATTTTCCACCTTCATACCCGTATCCTTCAAGTTCAGAAGATATAGTAGAGATAACCGTTCTATCACTAAGATTATCACCCAGGACAAGTTGTATTCTGATGTATTTATTACTTTCGCGTACCACCACTCGTGGCTTTTCGCTGAGCAGCAGCTTTAACCGTTTTCGATAGTCGGTCTTTCCTTCTCTTCGCCTCCTGAACGGGACATGATATGTTGAACTTTTTGCCATTTCTTGTTTCCTCTTTGTTTTTACCTGGCTGATTTTATTAACTTATCGGATTTTGCAACCTCATTCAGATGAGCAACATTCCTTAGTTCTCCTGCTTTCGCTTTAGTATATAATTTACGATATGCGGTTTTATCGAGGTCTTCCTCATCCCGCAGCTCCTTTAATCTCCTGCGTAAACTCCGGATTTTGGTTATCCACTGCCTTTTCTTGCCCCTTCTTGCACCTTTTGCTCCCTTTCGGGACCCGTGCCCCCTTCTACGTCCGACGGCTTTTTCCGCCGCTCTCTGTCTTGCTCTTCCTCTACTTACGCCTTTCTTCTGCTTCTTTTTTATAATTCCTTCTTCTATCAGCCTATGAATATCCTCTCTCGTTATCGCTTCGGCTATATCCGCTGTAGCTTCCGGGTCAGGGTCTATCCATACTTTCCCTTCGCCAACCTTCATCACGTCTGCGGCTATCCTCTTCTGCTTTGCAAGATTTGCCATTGCCACTTATTTTATCCTCTCTTCCTCCTTTTGTATATTATAAGTATGTAAGAAGTATAAGTTACTTCCTTCTATTTAAGTTAAGATACAGATTTACACTGATTTTTCTTGGTTACTGACATTAACCAATAAAGTATCTAAACCTTTTTTAACTATACCTATTTTAAGCTGCTCATTGAAATCTATTTCCTTCTTTAGTGCTTCATGAAGGGACTTATATCCCGTTATACCCCACCTATTCAACATTTGCGTGTCCAGTTCAGAAACAATAGCGAGATGGACTCTTTTCATTGTTTTCCTCATGTAAAACGCTTTATGCCCGCCAAGCACAAAATTTGTTCTGATTGCGTCTGCGGCATCTTCGTATGTTGTGTATTTATTCATCCACTCCTCAAAATAGGAGTCGCCAATTCCTTCGCGGCATTCAGCGACAAGAATTAGCGTGCCACCCGGAACCACGGTACGATAACAGTTTTCGATAGCTTTTGTTGCCTGATACAGGTTTCTGTCCTTCGGAAAGCCACCTGCACTTACCACCAAAACGTCAAACAAGTCGGTTTCAATAGAAGACAGTTTCTTCATGACTCCCGCACCCCTAAGCAATACAGAATTCATCTCTCCTGCGTATGCATCTACCAGATTACCCGAACTGTCAGCAACCGTATTTATTACGAAATCCGGAGGTGCGAAAGACGCTGCTTCTGTCATATCCAGATGCACGGGGTTGTCTTTGATGTTCGCCGTTTTTGCACGGTCATCCAGTAGAAGTGCATGGTTTTTCCGTATTGTCTCTCGTGATGAAACCCCCGGAAGGATGCTCTTCCTTCCGCCGCCGAACCCCGCGTAATAATGCAGTGTTATGTCGCCTGTTAATATCTTTACATCTGCTTCTATGTAGCTTCTATTCAGCATTACCGGTGTCCCTCTGCTTGTCGTGCCAACAAATACCTGGTCTTTTGCATCGCAATCGTGAATCTCAAGGTTGAGTTGCGAGGCATACGTATTCATATACGCACCAAGAATTCTTTTTAAGTCTTCTTCAGTTGGCGCTGTGTGCGTACCGCAAGCAACGAGCAGGATGACCTGCCTTATCTCTTTATGCTCTATCCCTATCTCTTCTGTTAACGCATCAAGCATTTTCACAGTGGGCGCTTCTCGCGTGTGGTCATCAACGACAATCACTATTTTTGCGTCTTTTTTCCTGTCCACTATCTCTCGCAGCTTTTTTGTGCCGATGGGGTTTTGCAGGGCGTGCCTTATTCGTTCCACATCACGGTCTTTGGGTTGGGTTTTACTTCTGTCAATGCCGCCCTCGCGCTCTAACAGTTTACCTGCTGTGTCCACATCTATCAGCCGTGAGCCGTAGGGAATTTGTAGTTTTGTCATGGTAGCATTATGTTTCTTACGATGATTTTATATATTGTTGTGCTCTTAATTTAATCTGTAGTCCATCGCAACACTTCGGCCGCAATCGGCCACAATGCTTTTTCTGAAAAGATAGAAACTAAACAAAACGGCAAAAACGAATGTTGAATGTTGTATATAAAGTACAGCTTCCTTCTATTTAGGACACAGATTTACACTGATTTACGCGGACTTATTTAATTATCGTCTATCTGCATTAATCTGTATTAATCTGTGTCTATATTTTATTTTCTTCTGTCA
>JAGGZZ010000192.1 GCA_021161765.1 Candidatus Methanophagales archaeon
ATTTTTAACATGAAATAAAAAAGTGTGACCCACGTCACAATAACGTGAGGGCATTAATTTTTTTCAATTGGATACAACTTCACTTTGCTCGCAAGCTTTTATATATGGTGTCCAATATACATGAATTGGGGGTATTTTATGATGGAAAAAAGGGCGTATATCATTGGCGGAGTGCTTCTCGCTCTACTGCTCGTAGTTGCGGTTTTGATGGTGTATGGTCCTGTCCCCCGCGAGGTGCAGCTCACTGCGGCTGACAACGGTAGCGAAATCGAACTCAAGAAAAATCAAGCTCTGGTCATCACCCTGGAAGCGAATCCAACCACTGGCTACACATGGGATGTGGTGGGACCTCGTGATGAGCAAGTCCTGCGGCAAGTGGGAGAAATAGAATTTAAGCCGGAATCCGACCTCATCGGTGCCGGAGGTGTGCAAATCATCAGGTTTGAGGTTGTAAATGCAGGTCGGGCATCCCTTAAATTGATCTATCACCGCCCCTGGGAAACGGATGTGGAACCGCTGAAAACTTTCGCCATACAAGTGCTCGCACGCTGATATGCCAAAATTGCATTGGCACTTTTGAATGTTTAGATGGCGAAATGGTTACGTTAGCTGGGAATTTTTGAAGTTTTATTCCTTCCTTTTGGTCAGATATAAACGCCTCGTCATGTGCAACTCTGCTTCTGATATTATTTACAAACCTAACAGCCTCAACTATCCTGCCAATCCGTTCTTCATCAATCTTCCCCTTTCCCTTTGCTCAATCCAGCGATATGGTAGTCTTCTTCTTCTCGCCCCCTTTCTTTGTTATCCGCACGCTGAGCACGCCGTTTTTATACGTCGCCTTTGCCGTTTCGGGCCTTACCGGCATGTCAAAGGGTATCTCCTTGGAGTACTTTTTCTCGTTTTCCGTTCTTATTTCCAGCGAGTCTTCGGTTGCATGCAGCTTTATATCCTTCTTCTCGACACCGGGCAATTCCGCTACGACTTCGTACGAATTCTTCTGCTCCATCACATCTATTAAAGGCTCGCGCTCGCCTCCTGGGACGGGCTCTATTCTCCTGTACGAAGGTTTTATATTCCCGAACTCCTTTATCTCCGGCTCCTTCCCCGGCTCCTTTGTATAGGAGAATCCGTAAATGAAAGGCCCGTATCTTCTTACCTTTCCTTCCGGCGTCTCTTCCTCCGTTACAAAATCCTTGTACTCATCGGGCAATTCCTCCTCTAATCTCCGCGTCATGTCCTCAAATGGGTCTCTTAGCCACCCCTCGATGTCCGCCGGTTCTTTCCTTCGCCTTCTCGCGAGTTCCTCCTCAAAAGGAGGTCCCAGAGGCAGTCTTCTCGTCTCCTCGAACATCCGTTCCATGTACTTTTCCATCAGATCAAATATTGAGGGTCTTCTTCTTCTTTCCGCCATGTTTTATTATTTCACCTTCTATACATAAAAAGTTTTGTTCCGTTTTAATTCGGCGTTTTTTGTTACGAATGTTTTAAAAAATTGGATATTTTAAATGAATACAAAATATTTAGGCATCTCACAATTGGAACGGTTAAAAAAAACGAAAAATTTAAATAGTCGTAATTTAGATGGGTTATATGGTGAGGAAAAGAAATGGCACAAGGACGTTGTTATGTATGCAATGAGACGTTTGCAGCAAAGGACAAGGACGCAGCAATAGATAAAGTAGTGGAACATATGATGGAAGCGCATCATGGTTGGCTCTGGGGGGATGCAATGCAGACGAAAAATACGTTTGAGAAATGCCCGGTATGCGGCGCCGCCTTGGGTAAACTGTATGCCAAGTGCCCCAGTTGCGGTGCAGACCTCATAGAGCAATACGCGAGAAAGGTAGCTGCGGGATACGTACACTAAAGTAGAGAGAGGAAGTTAAGAAGGGGGAGGGCTCTTGCGAGTCCTCTTATTTTTTCCCGTTATTTTAGCTTAACCGTATTGATTCTTATCCCCTGTGTTAATCTGCGGTTAATAATTTTTAATTAGTTAAAACAGTAAAGTTTATAGCGGTTAATGTATCTAAGAAGGGATAAAATGGATAAAATGGATAAATTAGATAAGAGAATATTGGAAGAACTCCAGTTGGATTCTCGCAATTCGTTCACGAAGATTGCGCAGAAGATAGGGGTGAGCACGGCTACTGTAAGCGAGAGAGTGAAAAGGATGACGGAAAAAGGCATTATTTGTGGTTATACCGCGGTTCTCAATACCTCTGAACTTGGCCTGGTCACGTTAATCACAAAGATAAAAACCAAGCCGGGATATAATAGTATTCAAGAGGTGGGGGAAGCGATAGCGGAAATGGCAGGGAGTTGCTGCGTTCACCACGTAACCGGCGATTGTGACCTGATTGTCATCTCTAAGTGCGTTGGCTATGATAAATGCGGAATGATAATCGAGAAGATAAAGGAAATCGAAGGTGTGGAAAGCATAGACGCGGAACTCGTGCTAAAAACGCTGAAGGAAGAGCTCAAGGTTGAGCTGTGAGTTTGTTTAGCTAACCACAAGATTACACAACACTTTTTCTTTTTTACAAAAAGAAAACCTGTGCTAAAAGAAAAACAAAGAGAATGTTTTTAGTCAAGGTTTTTACCGAAGGTAAAAAAGTTGGGTAAAGCTTTTCTTTCTAAGAAAAGGTTTCTTGTGAAATCTCGTGGTTTTTTACGTTATTTTTTTCTTCATTTCATACAGCTTATTCAACGCCTCTATCGGCGAAATCTTTTCCAAATTTATTGATTTTAACTCATCAACCACCGGATGCGTCTGCACCACGTATTCCTTCTTCGTTTCTACTTCCTTTTCTTCCTCTTCTTTCCTCTCCAGGCCTTCTCCTTCCTTTCCCACTTCACTTTCCATCCTCCGCAAAACGCTTTTTGCTGATTCTATTACCTCCTCAGGCAGCCCTGCCAATTTCGCAACCTGAATCCCATAGCTTTTTGAGCCTCTTCCTTCCACGACTTTCCGCACGAAAAATATCTCATCACCCGCTTCTTTTATCGAAACATTGTAGCAGTTTGTGTTATCAAGCGCATCAGCCAGCTCCGTGAGTTCGTAGAAATGCGTTGCGAACATCGTCTTCGCTTTTAGCCTCGTATTAACATATTCGCCCACTGACCATGCGATACTGACGCCGTCCAGCGTGCTCGTGCCTCGTCCGATTTCATCGAGAATTACCAGGCTTCGGTCTGTCGCATTGTTCAATATGTTTGCCGTCTCGCTCATCTCCACCATGAACGAGCTCTGACCCATCGAAAGGTCATCATAAGCGCCCACGCGGGTGAATATCCGGTCTACAACGCCTATTTTCGCTTCCCGCGCGGGTACGAACGCCCCAAGCTGCGACATCAGCACGATTAAAGCCGTCTGGCGCATGAACGTACTTTTTCCGCTCATGTTTGGTCCCGTAATAACCATCAACCGGTTATGTTCGTCCAGATGAACGTCATTTGGCACGAACCCTTCCTTTACTTCCTTCTCCACCACCGGATGCCTGCCTTCTCGTATCACAATCTCATCACTCGCATCCACTACCGGACAGCAATACCCGTTTTCCGCGGCAACTTCTGCAAAAGCCAGGAGCATATCGAGCTCGGCAACGGAATTCGCAGCTTCTTGAATCTCTTTTGCTCGTTTTCCCACTGCTTTCCGTATCTGCTCGAACAGCTCGTACTCCAGTTCCTTTATTCTTTCTTCTGCACTCAACGCTTTCGCTTCGTAATCCTTCAATTCCTCCGTTACATACCGTTCCGCCTCGGTAAGCGTCTGTTTTCTGATATACGTTTCCGGTACTTTCCCAGCCCACGATTTCCGCACTTCGATGTAATACCCAAAAACCTTGTTGTAACCGACTTTAAGCGATTTTATCCCGGTGCGTGCTTTCTCGTGCGCTTCAAATTCCGCTAACCATTTTCTCCCTTCGTGTTTTATTTTTCTCAGTTCGTCCAGCTCAGCATTGAAACCCTCTTTTAGCAATCCGCCTTCCTTTATTGTCGCCGGTGGCTCCTCTATTATGCCGCGTTCTATCAAATCCACGATAGCCGAGAAGTCCTTTGACCGTAGCGATTTCAAAATGGTTTTTGTCTTTTCCGCACGGCATTTGTTCAACAACGTCTGCAAATCGTTTATTTGCCGTAGCGACCGTTTAAGCAGCACTAAATCCTTCCCATTCGCATTCCCAAACGTGATCCTACTTATTATCCGCTCGACATCGTACACTTCGCTGAAGACGTCCTTTAACGATTCTCGCAGCAGTATATCCGCATAAAACTCGTTTACTACCTCTTCTCTTCTTTTTATCTCCCCCGTATCGAGCAAAGGGAACTGTAAATTCTTTTTCAGCCGTCTTGAACCCATTCCCGTGCGTGTTTTGTCCAGCACACCGACAAGCGTCCCTCGCAGGGTTCCATCGCGGATATTATTGAATATTTCCAGGTTTCGCACGGTAACACTGTCCAAAACCATATAATCGGAGACAAAGAAAGTCTTAGGTGTTTTTATATGTGACAGCATGCGCTTTTGTGTATCGCGTAGATAAGAAATCACGGCTCCTGCCGCGGTTATGCCCGCCTTGAGCTCAGCACAGCCAAAGCCATCGAGCGAAATCACACCAAAATGGTTTATCAGCGTGGTATAGGCATTTTTATAATCGAAATAGTAGTCGTCATAACGTGAAATGGTGCAGGTACCCATATCCCGCTCAAGGTCAGGTTCCAGCTCAAGCGAATCGGGCAGGATTATCTCCGCGGGTTTCTCCCGGTCTATCTCATTCAGCAGTGACGAATGCGATTCGTCATCCTCTAACTCAGTCAATAAAAACTCGCCTGTTGAGACGTCAACGATCGCGATACCGACCTTGCCATCCATCATGTTCACACACATCAGGTAATTGCTGATTCGCTCCTCTAAGAAGGAATCCTCAATGACCGTACCGGGCGTAATCAGCCGCACGACCTCTCTCGTTTCTACGTCTTTTCGCGCTTTATCCCACACCTGTTCGCATATAGCCACCTTGTAGCCTTTCGTGATTAACTGTCGTATGTAAGGTGTTACCGCATGGAACGGCACGCCAGCCATCGGTGTTCTCTTAGCTGCACCTTTACCCCTGCCTGTCGCGGTTAAAGTGATGTTCAGCTCCCTGGCGGCTATTTTTGCGTCTTCACCGAAGGTTTCGTAAAAGTCGCCGACACGAAAAAGTAGTATGGCATCATGGTGTTTCTCTTTTATTTTGTAGTATTGCTGCATCATGGGTGTTGTTTCTGGCATTGATGTTTTTCCTCCTCTATACTAATATAAATCCATAGGTAGTTTTATCTCTAATCTCTTCCCACCTTCCAGAAGTTCCTTAATGTTCAATAAATCCCCATCAAATGTTACCATTCTTTCTATCGAATTTGAAAGGAAATTTGCCAATATCAAAGAATCTCTACCTCCTAATTCGTATTTTGCTCCTATCGCTAATCCTAATTTCGTGATTCTCTTTGTTTGATCCAAGAATAGCATTGTATCCAAATCTATGTAATCGCTCAGTGTATTTTTAGCATCTTCACGCTTCCATTTTTGTTTATAAACCAATGTATGGTAGGCTTCGTGAATTATAGTTGGATTTACTGCATTATATCGGTGTTTCGCCAATATTTTTGTTTTAGAATTATCTGGATGCTCTTTATCCAAGAAAGCCACCAATACGTTCGTATCTACTCCCAGATACTCTTTATCTCTTTCGGTGTTGCCCATTCTGGTCTCCCGGTTCTTTTCACTTTTAAACCAAAGAAATCATCTATTTTTCTCTTTTTCTCTCTCTTCGGTCTTAATAAGGTTTTATCCTCCTTTTCTTCAATTGATATGAGCATTCGTTTTCTCTCCTTCTAATTTTATAAGTGAGCACCACTATAAAATATGTGTGGAAAAGAAAAAAGGG
>JAGGZZ010000208.1 GCA_021161765.1 Candidatus Methanophagales archaeon
ATCTACAACCACGACAATCTCCAAATCATTGTAACTTTGCGAAAGAAGGCTATTTACTGCCTCTACAAAGTCTTCATACCTCTCGCTTCGGTGCGTGCATAATATGATGGATACTTTCATCTCATCGTGCTTCCATCTTTTACCATCTCCAAATATTTCTCGGGCGTCATCTTGAAGTTTGTTGCATTAGCCATAAAACTATCAATCAATTCAGCCTGCTGCTTACTCCACACCTCGTTCGGAACCCGCTTAACCCATTCAGCATAATAATGGATGAATTCCCGTCTTTCCTTCCTGTTCCCCTCTTTATCAAACTTCAATTCCATCGCTATTCTTATCCTTAATCCCTCTTCAAGCATTTCATATAATCCATTTACATCTTCAGGATTTAAAAAATAATACCCCTCTCTACTGAGTTTCTGGTAAAAGGAAGTGAATGTATCTTTATTCATGTATCCTATTATCGTGTCAATATCCTCAGTGCCACGTGCCCTTCCAAAAAGAATTACAACATACCCACTTACTACCACGTAATCTATATATTCCTCAAGCACTTTCGTAAAATCCGCAACGAACTTATCCAAAGCAGTAAAAACTTTGTTTTCAATTATTATCCCACCATGCTCATATCTCAGTTCCATATAATGCCCCTTTTAAATCATCAATATAGTTATTGGTATTTATTCCTTTTCTTCACAAATCTTTCGACACCTTTTACCGCGAGTTCAACCTCATCCAAAGGCATCCAATTTTCATAAAAATTTGTGTGTAGCGAACCTCTGTTACCTCTTCAGGAAATCCCTTATGTGTTGCACCAATCAGCCAGTAATACTCCTCCGGCAGGAATTTAGGTCTTTTTGAAGTTCATTTTGGCAGCAATTTCCCCCCGCCGCTATTGCATCATATTCCCTATACATTCTCTCAAGTTCCTTTAACCAGTCCTCATCCGCAACCGCGTCATCGTCGAAGAACGCAATGACATCGCCTTTCGCCTCTTTTATACCCTTATTTCTGCTCTTTGAAAGTCCTAAATTCTTTTCGTTTAATATCACCTTTACCTTTACCTTGCCCTTGACTTTATCCGCCTCTTCAATTCCGCTTTTTACAATCCTATTATACAGCTCCCTGTTTCCATCTACAACCACGACAATCTCCAAATCATTGTAACTTTGCGAAAGAAGGCTATCTACTGCCTCTACAAAGTCTTCATACCTCTCGCTTCGGTGCGTGCATAATATGATAGATGCTTTCATCACGTCCAATTCATTCCCTTCTTGTTAATCACTTTCCATCAACTTCTTTAAATCCGTTAAAACTTCTTTTTTCCTTATGTCCATCGTGCGCATCTTTTCTTTTATTATTTTTGCAGAGAAATGATTGTCAGCGTGTAAGAAAACCCTCGGTTTGGATTTATATGCGGTTACAAACTGTATGGCATCAATAACAAAGAAATTGTGATAGCGAATACATCGGTTTACGATGGGCATAAATTCTTCTTCAATTGGGAGAAGGTGTAATTCCTTGTTTGCCATTCTTTTATCTATATCAAGGAGAATCGAATCTATCACTTTTTGTGCTTCATCTTCAGGAATCTCTCCTCTATTTTTCCTCCTTATTATCCCTCTTAAAATCTCTGGAACGCTTAATTGAGATGTAATTCCCATTACTGTTTTTGATTCCATTAACCCATAAAGATAGTCCATAACATCAGACCCCGTCTCTTCTTTATACGCACTAAAAAGCGCACTCGCCTCGATATAAACACTTCTCATAATTCCCCTTCTTCCTTGATTTCTCTTAATAACTCATCCGTTGAAATAGTGATATATTTGCTTAGTACTTCCTTTACTTCGCTCCTGGTATATAGTTTACCTCGGAGTGCAATCAAAAACCTGATAGCATCTTCAACGGCTTCGTCTCTATTGCGGTAGATTTTTCTATCAATCAGTACATTCAACTCGCTCACCAACTTTGGATTTACGTTTACCGATATTCCCATCCTATCCTCTCTCCTTTAATAAATGATGTAACCCTATCTTATAAATATCATTTTCATAAAATAAATCTTTTTCTTAGCTGGACATATCTCACCCTTTACTCCTTCTGCTCTATCTCAAACACGACTGACTGTTCCTCCATCAGTATAAGGCCTGCCTGGGTCTACACATTGCACATAAGCCTTGCTTCCTTCCTTTGCTAACCCAATCTTTACCGGGTCCACACCTTCTCTTCTCTTAAAGCCACGACATAATGCAAGAGTGATGCAAGTGCGTGTATGCAGATCTTATCTGTCTCCTTTAGATTTATTTCTCAGTTCGCTGGAAGATATCTGCTGATTTGTCTTCCCAACCCTTTTATATGCATGGTTTTTGAAGAAAACAGGCTTTTCTGCACTTCCTCTTACTCCAATCACAATAATCTTATTCCCCCTCGATTTTCAAAATCTTTACAGAAGGAAAAATTGCCGGGTCGGTATTTCTTTTGATGTAGTTTGCCAATTCCTCCACAGTATTTCTTCCAATATCAACGCCAATGACCTTTCCATCGTTTGAAACTCCTATCAATATGGAACCGCCATTCGCATTGGAAAAGGCGGAAACCACCTGACAGATTTCTTCTTTATCCAGACCGATTAGTATTCTGAATAATTTCTCCGCAGAGATAACCTCATCAAATGGAGAATTATTTGGGTGATAAATTACTATCTCCGAAAGTCAGGTTATTAATTGTAATAGCTACTCAATATAAAAGATGATGGACGCACTTTTGCCGTTACTCTTATTCGTTGCTTTTTCGATGCTCGGTGTGTTGTTAGGCACGATAACCGGGCTTGTTCCCGGTTTCCATCCCAATAACGTCGCTTTTATCCTTCTCGCCATCTCGCCTGCGATATTAGCGAAACTACATTTTTTAAATGCGCTTGTCGTCCACTCAGAAACCACCATACTTGTCCTTGTTGCTTCTACCATACTTGCTGCTTCCGTGGCGCACACGTTTTTGAATTTCATACCTGCTGCATTCATCGGGGCTCCGGAAGGCGACACCGCACTTTGTGTGCTACCTGCGCATCAGTTATTGTTGGAAGGAAGAGCCTACGAAGCAACGGTTCTTTCTGCGACAGGCAGTTTTGGCGCTGTCGTTTTCTCTTTTCTGTTACTCGTTCCCTTTTATTTCGTCTTCTCGACTTTTCAGTTCTACGAGATAATCCAGAGCCACATGCTGTACATACTAATTGGCATATCTGCACTGCTAATTCTCACGGAGAGTTTCAGCGAAACGATGGAAGCATATCAAGCCATTCTCCTCTCTTTATTTGTGTTTCTACTCGCTGGATTCTTTGGCTATCTGATACTGGACATGCCGGTGCACGCGCCATTCTCTTTTCGCTCTACCATGCTTTTTCCCGCGCTTACCGGCTTATTCGGGCTCTCAACCATTTTATACTCCCTGTTTTATACGCCAGATATACCGGAGCAAAGGATAGAGGAGCCGGAACTGGAACCAGGAGAAATGGCAAAGTCCGTTGTATCGGGCTCGGTTTTTGGCTCTATGGTCAGTTTCCTGCCGGGTATCACTTCGGCACATGCAACCGTGATGGCGATGCTTGCAAGAAGAAACAGGCAGCCCGAGCAGGTAATTACCACTTTAAGTGGTGTCAACACGGCGAACGTAATCTTCTGTCTGGCAACGCTATTTCTCATCTCCCGTGCGAGAAGCGGTACAACAATAGCGATAAGCAACCTATTACACGTTCAACCCTGGGAAATGGTCATTCCGCCTTTGACGTTGATTTACCTGCTGATGGTGGTATTGATGGCATCTGCATGCTCGTTCTTCATCACAAAATACCTGGGGGAGCAATTTTCACGCTTTTTCGTGAAACTACCATATCGAAAGATACTTATGGCTATTACAGTTTTCCTTGCTGTGCTTGTTTTCATTTTTACGGGTGTTTTAGGATTGTTTATTCTTCTCGTAGCTACGTGCATAGGTCTTATCCCCATTTATTTCGGCGTGCGGCGGAGTAATTGCATGGGTGTGTTACTCCTGCCAATAATTGTGATGTTGTGGCAATTATACTGAATTTAACTGACTACAATTGCTTTATCTACTTCTTCACCTTTTGAATCCCTCAAGGTTATCGCTTCATCGGTATTATCAAGCCATTGATAAGGCGGGGTATAGATATAAGGTCGTGTCCCCCTTTTATCGACTTGAAAGACAAGATGTAACAGATTATGCTACGCAAATTTTATAATGCCACTTGAACAATATAAAATGCACATGCATGCTCTGGCAAACGGATTGAAAAAGATCC
>JAGGZZ010000076.1 GCA_021161765.1 Candidatus Methanophagales archaeon
AACCGATGCAATCCCAAGCACGTGGAAATAATTCCCAAGTTCCGCACTGTCAATATACCGCGTCAATACCGAAAGCAACTCTGATAGCGTCACACTCTTCGTATCAAAACCGTTCTCATCATAATCCAGCAAATGCCCCAGCACCGCAGCTTCTATTATTACTTTCGTCTCTTCTTTTCCAAAAAGCTTGTGCTTCTTCTCCGCAACCACATACCTCGACCGCAGATTCAAACGCAACTTTCCCGTTGCTTCTTCATAACCCTTTTTCAACGTGTTCAAATTTAAAATCTTATCCACATCATCAAACTTACGATGATGACTCCATGCGGTTATCCGCCGTTCCTTACCCTCTAACGGGTTATCTATCCTTTTCGGAAGTTCATTCATCTTGATGTCAAATCTGCCAATGTAGTTCAGCTCATGAATCATCGCAACGTCCTTCGTTACAAATCGCTTCACCTCGCCGCCTTCTAAAATCGCCTTGATTTTTCCTAATCGCTCTTCTACTTCTCTTTTATCGCCCTCAAATTCTATGAGCCGGGAATTCAAAGCCTCCTTTCCCTTTTCTTTTTCCACAACTTCCCGCTCTAAACGTCTCAGTATTCCTTCCAACCGCATCCCCCCCTCTTTTATCTCTTCTCCACCTTTTAAGCTCTTTTCTAACTCGGAAAGGCTTTGGTTGATGCCCTCTATTATCTCCTTTCTTTCTTCCACCGATTTTGCGATTGCTCCTTCGATGTCCCCCCAAACACCAACGGGTCCAATACCGTATTTTCTGATATATTCCGTTGCTGCAAGCTCCATCTTCCTTAGCCTACCGCTGTAAACTCGCTTGAACGCAAGCGCCAAATCGCCTCGTATCTCGCTCCCTATTATCCTGTCCATCTGGTCCTCTTTAAATCCATGCTCTGGGCTTCGCTCACCGTTATCCGAAAACGATACCACTAACTTCAACTTCGCCATTACAACGTTCGCTTCCAGAAACCCGTTTGTCTCTCCCTCTGGAACGCATTTGGTGAGATATTCCCCCTCAACTCTTCTTATTTCATCCCACCACTGCCTTCTAATATACTCTTCTGTCCCTTTCAATTTCTCCAAATCCATCTCCGGGCTCGCTACCGTCTTTGGCAGCTTATTCAACCTTTCCAAATCCCAATTCCCATCCCCATCTTCATGCCCCCATCATTCCCATACTATTGCGTTATATTTCACAGTATTTAAAACTTTCGATTTTTTTACTTTTGTTATTTCGGGAATTGCCTTTAACGTTTACCGCCGAGATCGCGGAGAGCGATGAGATGATGTTCTCTGCGTGCTCCGCGGTAAACATGTACACCACCATCATTCTCCCTCAAATTTCACATTGAAGTAAGAGAAATCCCTCATCAAATCCTTTTTCAGCCATTTCGGCGCATCTTCTATCCCCTCCAACCGAATATCCGCCGTTGTTTCTCCCCCTCGTGAATCTTCTTTTAAAACGACTTTTACACTGACTCCCCCTTTCCCTCTCCTCATATATACTATATATCCCATCTCAGAAAAACTGTCGCTGAGGTACCTGTGCTCCCTGAGCGTAGAATTCTTCTTACTAAAAATAAAGCTAATCAACTTCTCCACCGACTTTATATTATCCTTAAACACCACTTTTAAACTTTCTATCCGCTTCTCTGGTTCTAACTTCTCTATCTCCGCTTTGTATATCTCTACCCTTCCCGCGCTTATCTTGGAATACAACTCCTCAAGGAAATCGCTTATGTTATCTAAATCTGCCTTCACAACTATCGCTTTCACTTCCGATACCTTTCCCTTCCCTTTCCCCTCGCCTTCCGCTTCCCATTTGTCTATAACATACCGCACTCGCTTCTTCTCCGTGTCGTCCGCACAATCCATGACGATGATATGTGTTGTTGCCATCGCTATACTATAATTTATCGTAGTATATAAAACAATAGTACTTTTTTCGATTGTATTGGATACTTTTAGGTAGAGCTACTTAATCAAAACGCTCGCCTAACACAATCCTCCGTCTTGCACAACTTCGCTTCCGCATCCCCACACAGAAGAGGTACGTATCGCAGCATTTTACCCGAGTTGGTCAATACGCAATCGTAGTGCTCAAAAGCAGGGGACACCACGAAACAGGTATCGCAAATCACCTTGACGCCGTAGCTCGCTATCCGCTCCGCTATTTGCTGCATTTGAGTGTTCTGCATTACTGCACGTGCGGTGAATATAAAGAACTCGAGATCTTTTTTTATCTTTCTTCCTTTACCTTCGCATTCTGCTCTCAAGAGCTCGTATAACCGTTTCAGTTCGATAGAAGAGCAATGCGGGCAGCCTATCGCTATCACGTCGGGTTCGCAGGAGCTGACGTAAAAGGCTTCTATATCCTCTTTTTCTATCTCTATTTTCTCTTCGGGTTCTAAATTCAACTCCTTTTCATCGACGCCCGTTACAGCTTCGGGCGTTATTCCTTTTATATGATACATCCCTACGGACCCGGTGGCTCCTATCGCGGCGGATAAATGTTTCAGCTCATCTGTGCTCGGAAGCGAGGAAGGGGGAAGTTCTATCAGCGGTATTTTACTTTCTACAAGGTCGCCTATCAGAAACCCGAGGGCGCTGTAGTCTGCATCTGCGAGGTCGCAGTTCACAGATACCTTTACCCCTGGCTTCCTGTTCTCAGATTGGTGAAGCCCATAAAAAGGTGTTTTCCCTATAAGCGCAGCGGCAAGAGCCGAAGGTGCGCCTTCCATGTTCGTCCTCGCACCCAGAACAGAATTAGCGTACAAAACAGCCGATGATTCCGCCCATGCGATATGTTCGCCCTTTGCCGGTGCATGACCGATGAGGTAAGGGATACAGGTGCATTCGGCGGAGATGCCGAGTTTTTTATACGCATCAAGCACGTTTGTTTGATTAACCGCAAACGCTTCTGAAATGCCCATTTCCGCCCATTTCTCGGTGTCCATACCAATAGGATTCAAGGTACTTTTGACTTTTACCGTGCCTTCAAGGCGGCTTATGAATTCAAAAGCGTCACCGATGGTTTTGTAGGATACGCCCGATATGTGTGCGCTTTTTATGGGTATCAACTCAGTTGCGTGATTTATGTCGCCAATTGCGACAAGAATTTCCATTGCTTTTTGCTTCGTCCATCCTTCCTCTCCTTCGTATACTTGCTCTTCTTCTTTGGTCAGGTGCATTTGTCGTTTCCCTACTTGCGATTAAAAATCTTTCTTTTTGTAAAAAAGAAAACCTGTGCTAAAAGAAAAGGTATTTAAACACGTAAATCAATGAAAACATTGGTGATAACAAAAATGGTAAAAGTATCTTTGGATTTGGAGGAGGATTTGCATAAAGCGATAAGGAAGAAAGCGATAGACAAAGGGATAACAATGAAAGCGCATATAATCGAACTTATCGAAAAGGGAAAAAGAGTAGAAGAGACTGAGGATATAGAAAAAGCTGAAGAGTAGTCTGCTACTGTATATACAAATAGCATAGTGAAATGGTTAGTTATTACATAAGGGAATGAGGTAGTTAGGACTTTCAAAATCAGCGGTATAAAAGTAACTGATGGCATGAAGAGATATAAAGGTGTAAACGTTATGGAGATTATTCGAGTTCAAGTGCATGTCGTATAAGACGGGTTATATGACATGGGTATTGGAAAACGGCTTAAAAAAGTTTATTCGCATTTCAAAGGGGTTTTAGACGACTTAAAATATTATATGACATAGTGTGTCATTAAAGAATCAAAAACATGGGTAGATTATATGCCATTAGAGCGGTATCGCGATACTTTTTATATCTTTCATTACTTTTAATCTTTTGAATATGAAAATGTAACGGTTACAAATGGTACAAATATAACAGGTGGCATATATACTACAAGAGGTGTTAATATAGCCGATGCGGTAATTTCTGATATCCGAGTTGCATCCGTATTTGCATTCTCAGTGAATTTTTCATCCACCCACAATGAAATTTATTATTGATCCCTTTTTCGTTTGTTATATTGCAAAACGCAATAATAATACCTTTTAGCTAAGCCTTCGCTTATCTTGTTTGCTATTATTCCCAATGTTGCCGTTTTCAAACTTTCTTGCCCAAAGGAAGTTTTTTCTTTTGATAAACCTTTTCTTCCTAAGGAAAGGTTTCATGAAAGAATCAATGAGCACCGTGGACATAGCAGCTATCGTTACTGAGCTACAAGAGCTGTTAGGAGCACGAGTCGTGAAAGCGTATCAGCCGGGTAAAGAAGAAATCCGACTGAAACTCCATCACAAAGACAAAGGCAGCGTGGATTTGATTATCGAAGCAGGTAGGAGGATTCACATCACTAAATATAAAAGACCCTCACCGAGAATGCCTTCTAACTTCTCGATGTACCTCAGAAAACACCTTGGCGGCGGCAGGATTGC
This sequence comes from Candidatus Methanophagales archaeon, assembly GCA_021161765.1. GTDB lineage: Archaea > Halobacteriota > Syntropharchaeia > Alkanophagales > Methanospirareceae > QEXZ01. Next base: position 4,428 of record JAGGZZ010000076.1, read on the forward strand.
TCAAATACAGCAGCTTGACTTCGACCGGATAGTGAAGATAACGATAGAGAGGTGGGATAAAACACTCAGTTTGGTCGCCGAACTGCTTCCAAGGGGAAACATTGTGGTTATTGGCGAGAAGGGGGAGATCGTGCAGCCGTTGAGGAGAAAGACCTTTGCATCAAGGAAAATAAAAGTGGGTGAGAAGTATGAACGTCCCCCTTCACGAGGAAATCCATTGGAAATGAACGAGCAGGAACTGGCGGAGCTTTGCAAACAGGAAAAGAACAAAGGCATTGGTGTGGTCAGGGTTCTTGCATCAGAGCTGGGTTTAGGCAGATTATACGCGGAAGAAGTGTGTGAAAAAGGGGGGATAGAAAAAGAAAAGAAAGCGGATGAACTCAATTCGGATGACCTAAAAGCCATTCGTGCGGCAATACGTGCTATATTTGAGCCCATATTAAAAAACGATAAGTCCAAGCTGAAAGCCCATGTCGTGATGGAAAAGGAAGGCAAAGAAAAAATGGACGTGCTCCCTCTTGAGTTGAGCATCTATAAAACCAACGAGAAAGTGTTTTTTCCTTCTTTTAACGATGCTGCGGATGATTTTTTCACCGCTCAAATAGCAGAAGAAGTAGAAGAACGAGCGAAAAACGAACACGAAAAGGAGGTTGGGAAGTACGAACGGATTTTGAACGAGCAACTCGATGCGCTTCGCAAATTCAAAATAAAGGAGGAAGAAAGCATAAATAAGGGTGAGCTCATCTATGCACGGTACACTGAGATAGAAAATACCTTGCAAGAAATGGGCAAAACAATAAGCCCTTACAGGGCTTGCGGGGTCGTGGGGCGGAGCCCCACAAAAGTTGTCACGTTGACTCTACCCGGTACCGGCGTTCAACTTGAACTCGATACTTCGGTTTCTCTGCATAAGAATGCCGGCGCGTATTATGAAAAGGCAAAAATATTCAGGAAGAAGCGGGAAGGCGTGGAACGTGCGATAGAGGGGACGAAAAAGAAGATAAAGGCGGAAAAGGAGAAAGGAATAAGCATAGAAAAGGAGTTGATGCCAGAGCGAAAAAGGCTAAAGAAAAAAGAGGAATGGTATGAAAAATTCAGGTGGTTCGAGACTTCAGATGGTTTTCTTGTAGTGGGCGGGAAAGACGCCATATCCAATGAGATACTTGTGAAGAAGTATATGGACGCAGATGACCTCTTTTTTCATACGCAGGCGGAGGGCGCACCGGCAGTAATAGCGAAGACGGGCGGTAAAGAAGTTTCAGAGGAAGGTTTAAAGGAGATAGCGCAGTTTGCAGCTTCTTATTCGAATTTGTGGAAATACGGATTCTACGAAGGCGAGTGTTATTGCGTTACGGGCGAGCAGGTGAGTAAGACACCGCCGTCGGGAGAATACATAAAGAGAGGGAGTTTTGTGGTGCGAGGTAAAAGGAAATATTTCAAAGCGGCGTTAGGGCTGTGCATAGGTATTGAAAAGGCAGGGAACAGGTTGGTTGTGTGTCCCGTTTCGGATCCGCAGCGGAGCAAGCTGGATAATTTCGTGGAACTCGAACCTGGTGGCGATGTGGGAAAAAACGAGTTATCAAAGGAAATTGTGAAGTTCTTTGTTGATGGTGCGAAAGGAGAAGAGAGAGAGGAAATTAAACGGATAGCAACACAGGATAAGATATTGAGTTTTCTGCCGCCTGGGAAGTCAAGGGTAAAAGGGGTTTATCCACAGTAAAAAGTAAAAACGATCGGAAGGAAGATTGAAAAGTGGTAAAGTGTGGGGTGCACCCCTAAAAGTAGACACTAAGTTAAGAAATAAGAAAAATGAAAAAGGGGTGCAAGATGAAAAGAAGGAGGCAATGCACACGGGATTTCAAAATTGGTGTAGTTAGAGAGGTCGAGAGTGGGAAACCGCTTGCAAGAAAAGGAGGGTTGCAAGTATGAAATACATGCTCGTAAAGGAGAGTCTTGATTCGGGGATTCAAATATCAGTACAGCGAGCAACTCAGTTATTGGGCATCAGCAGATGCGGTTTCTATTGATATCTCCATTCGCACGAGGTCAACATTAAAAACTGTCAAAATGCGCCTTCAGTATTCTATCCATTCCGTTCGGCAGTGAAGGGAAGATCCCCGCGGGTCTCTTAATGCCCATTCGGAATCTAAGCCAGAAACATCGGGGGCACTCCTTCAACAGACTTAAACTAGATGGGCTGAATTTGTATGGCATTGTTAATGTTATGTTAATTCTAATCTAATCTAATCTAATCTAATTAAATCAAATTAAAACAATTCTGGGTGTTCCGTATGAATAGGAATCAGCTCTTCGGGATTTATCTCTTTAATCATTGCTCGGATTTCATCTCCCGATGCGTGGCCCGAAGCATGGGCAAAATATTCTTTTATCTTGAAATGGTCTAACCAATTCCGCTTCCTCTCTTCGTCTAATTCCATCTCATCGCAGAACGGCTCACAAGACGATTTTATCCATATCGCATCACTGCTGGGTTTTATATCCGTAAGTTGATTCAATTCCCACAAACTCATTGAAACGACATATTTCGCCGGATTTCTCTGCAATTCACGGTATGTGATGCAATTCGCCCGGTTGATAAACCCCCTTTCCCAAACCGAATAGTCCTGTTCAACTAACCTACTGTCTATTCCTTCTTTATCAATCAGACCCCAGCTCTTTCGGGGTACGAGAATTTTAACTTCGTCCAGAGCGAAAGGGCATAAATCATCCAACTCGTTTATCAGATACGCGAGTTTGAGATTAACTACAAAGTGCCTGTTGTTCTCTTCCGCCGCCTCAAAAATACTCGTTACCCGGTCTAAATCCCTGATTGGGTGTTCGACAAAAACCAGCTGAGACTTTGATTCGGCAATAAATTCGGCAATCTTCCTTTTAACTCCTTCTTCACTATCTCTTTCCTTGCTGTCTATTCTCGTTCCTTCTGACAGCAGCCATCGAGGTTCCGCAGCTTTTGCTCTCTTTACAAATTCCTTACTTAATTCCTGATTTGAACCATGAAACCGAATATCGCCGGTATAAACTAAATTCCCAGCGTCTGAATAGATAATATAACCACAAGCACCGGGCAAAGAATGGTCTACCGGCACTAATTCCACTTCTAAAGAGCCAACCTTTACTCTTTGGTATGCTTCCATTACTTCAATATCTCGCACGTGAACAAAATCGGTATTCTTTCGCGTAACTCGGCTCAGTGTTCCTTTCCTGTTAGTGTAAAACGTGAACGCCTCGCAGGCAGTAATAAATTCAGAGAGTGTATTGCTTCCTGTTTCTTCTAAAACACGTAAAATGACTTCGGTTGCTCTGGTACAATAAATCGGGATGTCAAATCGTAAGAAATGGATGTATTGTGCATGGTCTGCATGGGCGTGTGAGATAAAAACCCCATCCACGTCCTTCTCCTCTTTCGCCATATTCATGTGGCGGAGATAATCTTCACGGTAGATCCCTTTAATCCGCGGCAGCAAGCCAAACTCGAAAAAATCGGTTAATGAAGCACATTTACGTGGCTGTAAAAATTCCGAGAAATATTTTCCCGCCTGACTAAAACTCATACCAAAATCCAATAAAATTTTCGTTCCTTTATGCTCCACTAATATCTTGTTCCCACCGATTTCTTTTAGTCCTCCTAAAACGGTTATGTTCATTTTTTGTGTTCGTATATAAAGTATAGCTTCTTTTTATTTTAGACACTGATTTACACTGATTTACGCAGATTTATTTTAGTATAAATTCTAAGTACGAAACTCTAAATAAGCCCCTACTGGGCTTGCGGGGTTACCGGGGCAGAGCCCCGGTCTAAACAAATTCTAATATCTAAGCTCAAAAATCAAAACAGACCGTTCTTTTGGGGATTTTGGATTTTGATATTGTTTAAGATTTGGTGCTTAGGATTTAGGTTTTCGCACTCTTTATTGTGCACATTCAATATATATTATGCCGTACATATCCAAAAATAGAATTAACCAAAATCTTTCCTTTCCTAATAAGTAGAAAAGAACAGATTCATGCGAAAGGTAATAAAAGACCCCATACACGGATACATAGAAATAGACGACCTTGCAATCGCGATAATAGATACCGTGGAGATGCAGCGATTAAGAAGAATAAGACAGCTTGGCTTTTCTTATCTGGTTTATCCTGGTGCGAACCACACGAGATTTGAGCATTCGCTCGGCGTCTATCATTTGATATGCCTTCTGCTCGACCGGCTGGAAGTAGCGAAAGAAGAGGAGCAGGAGCTTATCGTTGCTTCCTTAATCCACGATATCGGGCACGGTCCCTATTCGCACGTGACAGAACCCGTAATAAAAAAAATCACCGGAAACAGCCATGAGGACCTAAAAGACATAATATTCAAACAAGAAGTCGAGGAAGAAGCTAAAGTAGAAGCGGAATCCGCTAAAACTATTGCCGAAGTCCTGGATGAGCTCTCTTTAGACAAGCAAAAGATAGCGGGATACATAAAAGGCGAAAGGAGGGCGGAATATGAGGAGGGCGAGAGGGACCTCTCAAAGGTTTTAAACGGTGAAATAGACGTGGATAAGATGGATTATTTAGTCCGCGATTCATATTATACCGGCGTGGCATACGGCGTTGTTGACAATATACGGATTATTCAAGGGCTGGATTTTGTCGGGGGTAAAGTCGTTATAACAGAAAAGGGGATACTACCTGCGGAATATTTACTCTTTTCTCGTTTCTTGATGTATCCTACGGTTTATAAGCATCACACGAGCCGAATAGCACAGTTGATGTTTTCGAAAGCGCTTGAATATTTCATCGAGTCGAAATCTGAATCTGAAGACCACAACATCCGGCAATACGCATTGGCATTAAGAAGGATGGACGATTCGGAAATAAACATTGCACTGCGGAATGCGAAAGGCTACCCGGAGGAGATGGTGGAACGGATAAACAAGCGGCAACTGTTCAAACGTGCCGTGTATAAAGGCATAAACGAGCTAAATGATGATGTAGCAGCACAACTGAGTGAAGAAAAGCGAAGAAAAGAAATAGAAGAGGAGATAAGCAAGCGAGCGGGTGTGGACGAGAAATACGTTATACTGGACTTTCAAGGAGAAAACGGAGAGGAATTAAAAGAAAGCGTGGCGAA
>JAGGZZ010000255.1 GCA_021161765.1 Candidatus Methanophagales archaeon
GGTACTTGTAGAGTAACGTTTGACATTTAGCACAATAAACCTTTATTATGTGTGTCCTTCTTCCTTTTTTCTTTGTGGTCATAACTTTACTCTTTTTCGATTTCAATGAGATTTTTGATTTTGTTCTTCAATGGTAGGATGTCTTCTGTGTCCCAGACCGCATCTAAATCCACACCAAAAACTTTTTCTTTCCGAAAATTCTACAAGAATGTCTATATCACTTTCTGTTTTCGCTTCGCCTCTGGCGTAAGAGCCAAAAATCGCCATCTTTTTTGCTCTGCACCTTATAAGGATTGAAACAATTTTTTTAAATAATTGTTCTCTACTCATTTTTCCTCATAAAATTTTTCATTGTAGTAGAGTTCGCAAACGTTACGATTCATTTCCATCTCAATCCTTTTTCTTTTAACTTCTCCACGATAAATTCTTTTACCTCTTTTGCTGTTTCATAAAGCTCCCTCGCCTCATCAATACTGAGTTCAATATATTCTTCAGGATATCGTATTTCAACCGCGTAAAAAGTGAGTTTTGATATTCTGTTTTTATCTAAGCTTTCAAACTTCTTATCTTTCTCTGTACAGAGGGCTAAAATAGTTTCCAGGTCGTGGATTTTCTTTACCCGCACATCAACCAGTGTTAAATAAGCTTTAAAATATTTTTCAACCGCTTGCTGACAGTGGAAAGAAATTACATCTGTTGGGGCATCTTCAAGTGTTAATAGATGTTTGACGGTTTTTAAGTCATTCTCCGCTTTCTTGAGCCATCTCAAGACCACTTCTTCTTTCATACTTTAACACCCTCCAGATATACCTCGTTAGAGATCGTATTTGCCACTTTTTTCTCTTTTTCAAACGATTGGCTATCTTTCAAAATTATATCAATTGCAATAAAAGGGAAATATTCATGAAATCTCCTGTAAATTTTGTACCAGAGTTCCCTTTTCTCTTTTAGGTCTAAACTCTTCTTAATAACGATCAGAAAATCCCAGTCACTTTCTTCTTCAAAATCCTTCCCTGTTCTACTTCCAAATAATAAGATATTGGAATAATCAACGCCAATTTCTTCCAGTATCCTTTTCAATTTCTCTATTACTTCTCTTTCGGTATTCATTTCTCTTCGCTTTCTATTACTTTTACTCACTCATGACTTCTATTTTATCTATTTGCTTTTGGTTTTCTTTAATGTATTCACATCTTTTACTGGCTGCCTATGAGACCCAATTTCCAATTCCTTTTACCGGATGCATAAGGTGCATGTGTCTACGGTCTCTTTTTCTGTGCTCTTAGCGTAATTCCATGCTTCTTCAAAACTTTCAAATGTTTCTGACCAATATCCATTGTGAGTTCTGTCTCTTCTTCGATTTGTATATTTCCCACAGTCAGTTTCATGTACAATAGCCTTATTATTTGGGGGATTCACATATATTACTTACATATTTTACCCCGCTTCAATTATCTCTTTATTCTTCTTCAAGAACCAACCCCCATATCCTTTTCAGGGGTAACTCTGCTTTCAATTCATCGTCAAACCGTTCGTAATATTTAAAAATCGCCTCGAGCAAATCCCCAGCATCCCATAATCGGGTAGAGAAAAAAGCATCCCTCGCTTCTTTAATAGCCTCTTTTGTAAATCCACCCCAGGAAACCAACAGTCCCTGTTCCGCTCTGACTTTTGCCATTACACCTCGCAAATATCAAACTTTATATGGGTATAGGCCCCATTATTAAATGGGAGTACCGATGAAACGGAATAATAGTGAATCCAGTGTTTTCCTTGAGGGGCTGCCTTCTATTAGCACCCTTAAGGCAAGTACTTTTTTCTGGGAGAGTATCTCTGTGTATGAATCTTTTATTCAAAGCTTAAGAGAAACATCAAACATTTATGATGCTTCGAGATTATTGTTAGAAAAGGGTATACTAAAAATTGTTGTGGACGATGTAGAAGAGTTTAGACACGATTTATCTGATAAAATTTATGCTGGGTTTGATGGTGATTTTTTAGATTTTCTACATCATAACGCTAATAAGATAACCCTTATTTCAAACCTACCTCCTAATGCGGATGAGCTCATCAAAAAAGCTTCTGCAATAGAATACAAAGATAGAAATTTACAAGCTCTTATTGATTCTGCTGTTTATAAGCGAATTGAGGATGAACACTTAGAAGCATTGTACCAAAATGAAAGACTTGCCCCCTTTGATAAACTACCCAAAGATTTTCAATATGAAGTATTCAAAGACATCAGAAAACTGATTAATTTTGAATACAGTTCTATTCATGGACGTTTTCCTCCTGAGGAAAGATATAACTTTAAATGGAAAAATAAGAGCTTACTTAAAAAGTTATCTGTTAGTTCAGTTCTTTTCTCCTCCATTTACCAACTACCATATTACTACTATAAATTCAGCGATTTTAAATACCGTGATGCTTCACGATATACCAAAGCCCTTAATGCTGCTATGCCGTTTGTCAAAAGAGATTCGATAGACGGATTTGATTTTGAAGAAATTTTAAAAATAAGGAAGAATAGAAGATGGAAAAATGCAATGAGCCGATTGGGTGAAATTTGCAACAATGTAAAGTTTGAGTCAAGTACTGAAGAATTTGAGAGTGAGGTCAAACATGAAATAGTTTTGGAATATCAAAATGCTTTAGGTGAAGCTGAAGTAGGCTCTGATGATTTATTTAAAAATATTAAAAAAGGCGTTGTTTTGACTGGAATATCATTCGTTCCTATAATAGGGAATGCTATTTCGGCTGTAAGCAGTATCATTGATCCTGTGGTATCTTATTTTACAGATGTTAAGAAACAAAAAACTCTGCCATTCTTTTTGGAGAATATAAGAAAATTTTAAATGCAGATTATTTCATTCAGGGTCTCCAAGCATTACCATCGCAGAGCGATTCTATTGCAGATTCACACGATTTTGCTCTTTCTTCCAAAAATTTACTATAATTCCCTTGTGCTAATAACTCAAAATCAACAAAATGGTTCCTAAACGTCTACGGATTTCATTCTCCCCCAAATCACTGGCTTCACATGTTTCTAATAAATATTTAATAGGTTCCTTAGCCAATATTTCTGCATTAGTTCTCCGATTAATCAAAATACAGTTTAGTGCACGATTAGGATCCTCATTAGGGGCTTTTTCTCTGAGCCATGCTACGGGGAAGAGATGATGATAGTGCCGTTGTTGAATATTCTTTACAGATAGAGAAGCATCATCTTTGATATCCTCCGCACCGCCTCTTATAGTTAACAACAAAAGAGCACGGGCTAATCTATCTTTATATCTTGGCCACCTACTTTGAATTATCTCTTCCTTATTAGGCAGAGGATACTTATCTTTATCAAAACAAGGAACTTCAGTTTCTTTTGCTTCCCCTAAAATAAGTCTTTTCAGTACCCGATAATCCTGTAAAATAGCAGTAGGCACAGCTCGATCATACCGTTCAGTAAAAAAAGATCTCCATAAATATTTCCTAAGCAAGATTCTAACATTCCCTCTCTCATCGGGTGTTTCTGGAGCTTCTGCCCAGAGAGCGATTAGCGGCGCTAATACACTCTCTATGGGTAGGCGTTCCCTATCAATAATCCTCTCAGCTTCTAAAAACTGAACGCATTCTTTCGACCCTTTGACAATTTTAGGCCAATCATCAACAAATTGCTTTAAATCCAAATCTAAATAGCCTCTCTGGTTAGGGGGTTTATCTTGTAAAAGTGCATCAGCAGAGAGGACTAAGTTAGATGGTTCTGTATAATAGGTAATCTCAGGAACAGAGGATTTTAAAGAAACCACTAAATCATGCAGAGGTTCACCAGTAGCTGCTTCAAGCTGCGCCACGAGAATATCAAAAGCTGTTAACCTTACGAGGCTAGTGTTTAATTTCACGAAAACTTCAATTGCAACATCTTTTGGAGTTTCAGATGGCAAGTAAAGAAAGGGAAGATTAAAAGAAGCTATTCGGCTTCTTAAAGGCGTAATCACATGTTCGACTTTTCTTGCCAAAACAGGGTCACCATTGGAAGCGCTATCTGCCCACGTTTGATATGTTGTTTCGTCATCAGGATTAAGAAGTTTAAAGGGGATTAGCTGTCTTTCCCAACATTCTTTTGGTTGGTCAACCCATAATGGAAATCGTCTCCTGTTTCTTTCCCAACGACTGATCGCAATTACTTCATGATTTTTCTCGTCCTTTATGTTCACTAAGTACGTCTTATCAGGATAATCGTCAGTTAAAGATCGCCATAAGGCTGTCAAACGCTGTTGTCCATCTAAAAGTAATTCGGCGACCCTCTCTCCATCTTTAGGTGCACCAACTATCTCACGAGATACAAATGGAAGTTCTTCCCCTTCAACTCCCAAAACGAGAGTAGAGCCAACGGGCAGGTCTCTTACTACACTTGTAAGAAAGTCTGCGGTTATACTTGAACCCCATGATTCGTAACGCTGAAAACGAGGCAAAAGAATCTGTCTTGTTCGAACCTTTGTTAGCCAGTCTTTCACCAAACGCTGTCTAGCTTCCATTTTTATCACTCCCTTTCGCAATTGCCGATAACTTCACCATAGCTTTACTATTTATTTTTATTTCATTCATGGAACTTTGAATATTTACGTCATCATAATATAAATAAATATCGGCAAATAGGCAAATAGCAAAAAATTTCGCTTAGCAACGTACCTCTCAACTGCCCACTTCCGCTTCAATAATTTCCCTCTCCTCCGTAACCCCGTAAATCTCAAAAACCAACTCGTTAATTTCCTTCTCCAACTTCCTTATCTCTTCTTCAATTTCCGTTTTGTCCCTCCTTACAATTTCATTCAGAACATCATCCGATTTTGGAACCCCGATATTATAAATCAACCCCTAACATCCTTCGATTTGCTCAATTTCTCCGCAACGAAGTTGAGATAAACAATAACAAAATCCCTTATTCTCTTATCCTTGATTTCTACGTAATCTCCCGAATTGACAAAAATCTTATCTCCTTTAACCTCCACTCGCTCAAATTTAGCATCATCCCTCATCGAAAAAGAAACAGAAGCGAGGTAAGATAACTTCTCCGTTTCTTCTCTTTTCAGCAGTTCATCAATATCAACGCTCAATTTCCTGTTCAATTCCAGAATCTCATCCACCTTACTTACGATTTGTTTCGCTATTCGTTTCTCTTCCTCAGTTTCTGGTAGTTTTATCGGCAATTTTTCAAGATAACCCGTCATATATCTATAATACTTTCCAGAAGCGTAAGGACTGATTTGCTTTAAGTAAAACTCCAATAAATCTGAATTGAGCAAACCCAGAACCAGTTTATTAAATGATTCACTTTTATCTTTAAGGATAATCGAATACGTATCATGGTCAAAATAATAATTCTCTTTGTCCAGAGCGAAGTTATTCTCTTTTGATAAGTTGGGTGTGACTATTTTTATACCTTCAAATGCGTTCTCAGGTTTTGGATGAATTAATGAATACCAACATCCGAATAGTTGCACCACTGTTTTACCATAATATCTCCTATTTGACAATTCATCCTTATTTACTTCAAGATAGTGGTATGCATTTGGAAAGGCTGTTTTAAACTCACTTTCTGTTACTGGTGTTCCATCAGTCTGTTGAGGATATATTAACCATCTATCGTTCCATATTATTTTCCACTTTCTTACATCTCTCCCCTTTGGAACTCTTTTGAGTATCCCACTCTCAAGCCTTTTGGATTTTATCGTATTATCGTCCACAAAAAAGATGGTATTGTCTCCTGTTATTATTCCTTCATGTATTACTTCTCTTAAATCTTCTAATTTAGTCTTTATTGTCGTATCAAGTCTGTCCATCAATTTTAAAACTGGCTGTGGTTTTAATTTCCAATTCCCTTCTCCTAATGTTTTATGTTCAACATCA
>JAGGZZ010000146.1 GCA_021161765.1 Candidatus Methanophagales archaeon
GAGAAGCAAGATACAACAATAGAGATATTGAATGATGTGAGAGAGGATACGGGAGAAATAACGAATGCACTGGCTTTTTTAAAGGAGATATACCGCGAAACCACGGAGTTGAGGGATAAATATGATATGCTGAGCAGGGATGTTGACGCGATAAAGGTTAAATTGAAGGCAGGTTGATCCACAACCGGAAAGCTTTTATACCCCTTTCACCTTCATATTCATATATTTTTGGAGGTTGAAATTTCGGAAATTTGAAAAAAATGAAAGCGAAGGCGAGGGATAAAAAAGAACCGAATACCGGAGAATACAAAATCCCTTTAAGGATGAGCAGCAGAATAAAACCGTTCGCACTCGCCTTACTGCTCGGTTTCGTTCTAACAGCGACACTGCTGCTTGCGTGCTTGCCCCTGCCCGCGCTGGCTAACGGAACACCAATAACAACTTGCCAAGAATTGCAGAATATGAAAAACGACTTAACTGCCGATTATTATTTAGCCAATGACATTGACTGCTCTGGTTTTGATTGCGGCGACGAGGGGGAAGGGTTTATGCCGATTGGATGGAGCAGCAAATTCACCGGAAAGTTTGACGGCAAGGGCTATAAGATAACTCTCTTTTTATATAATGAGAGAACATTATATAAATAAAATAAAAACAAAAGGAAAGGAGTTCAGACCCAAAAACTTCGGGGATGACATCCAAAGGAGGAGATATTCATGAATCATCTGTTATCAGTGGAAGCCATTTATGATGGCGGAAAAATAAAGATTCCTGAAGTTAATATCCATAGACCCTGCAAGGTGATCATAACCTTTCTTGTTATCAAGGCTGACGGGAAAATTGGCAGTGTAGATAAATCCGTTCTCGGACAGGTAAAAGAGAATATCAAACGTTGGCTAACAGGTGAGAAGAAATAACACTAACACGGTCACAAAAAATAGGAAAATATATAAGGGATGAGTGCATAATAACAACCAAAGGGGATTTTATCTCTATAACGGAAGCACGGGGAACACCATTGGCAATAATAATATCATGTCCAACGGAGTGGCAGCAAACGATAGCTGGTACTATAATTTCTATAACGACCAGGGAGATGACGTTACAGCGACAAACAATTACTGGGGAACGGATAATACAACGATAATAGAGGAGAGCATTTACGATAAGAGCGATGAGGGGAGTAAGGGAACCGTGACGTTCCTGCCAATACGGAGCGGTCCAGCGCCTTGCGCACCGATTCCTGAACTGCCAACGATAATATTGCTTTCGATTGGATTGCTCGTGCTTGCGAGATATGTTTGGATAAAAAGACTAAATTCCGACGCAGATTAACACTGATTAACACAGATTGAAAAATTAATTAATCACTAAATCATTAAATTTTACCGCGGAGCACGCAGGCGGAGAGCGCACAGACATCAGGAAACTCAGCAAGGATTGAAACGGTCTTGAAACTCTGCGTACTCTGCGCTCTCCGCGGTGATGAATCACTATATTTTTTTTTAGACAGTGCGTAAATCAGTGTCTTAAATAAAAGGACGCTATACTTTATACACACTAAAAATGGAAGAGCGAGGTATGGAAATAGAAGCAGTAAAGAAGTTGCTTCAGGATAAGAAACGGAAGGATGTGGCATACGAGAAAATCTTGACTTCGATGTGCACGTATCCGCATGAAATAGCGGCGTATGCGCACAAGATGTTTCTGGAAGCGAATTTAGGCGATTCGGGACTATTCCAGGGTGCAAAAGAGATGGAGGAAGAAGCAGTACAGATGATAGGGGGACTGCTGGGCAACGAGAACGCCTTTGGGTATATCTCCACGGGTGGAACAGAATCGAACATACAGGCGATACATGCGATAAGGAACAGGAAAAGGAGGGAGGGACAGAGTGGGATGAACATAATCGTGCCAGAAACAGCGCATTTCTCGTTTGACAAAATCGGTGACCTATTGAGCATAGAAGTACGTAAAGCGGCTCTGGACGACGAATTGAGGGTAGACGTGAACTCGGTAGAAGAACTGATGGACGACAAAACGATATGCGTGGTGGGCATAGCGGGGACGACGGAATTCGGGCAGATAGACCCGATAGAGGAGCTTGCAAGTATTGCAAAGAGCCGAGACATTTTCTTGCACGTAGATGCCGCGTTTGGCGGTTTCGTAATCCCGTTTTTAGAACAAAAATACGCTTTTGACTTCTCGGTAGAAGGCGTATCGTCAATTTCAATAGACCCGCATAAGATGGGGATGAGCACGATTCCTGCTGGATGTGTTCTGTTCCGTGACGAAACGTATTTAAGCGAGCTGGCAGTGCTCACACCCTATCTGACGACCAGGGAGCAGTGTTCGTTGTTAGGCACGAGAAGCGGTGCATCCGTAGCAGCTACTTATGCCGTCCTCAAGTATTTCGGTAAGGAAGGTCTGAAGAAGATAGTAAGCGAATGTATGGAGCTAACGAGGACGTTGGTGCAAGGTGCGAAGGATATCGGGGTTTCCACGGTGATAGAGCCCGTTATGAACGTGGTAACGTTAAGTTTTCCAGCAGCCGAGGTGGATAAGGTAGCGAGTGCGTTAGAGGAGAGGGGATGGCGGGTTTCGATAACAAGGAAGCCGAAAGCGCTTCGATTGGTGATAATGCCACATGTGACGGAGGGGACGGTGAAGGCGTTTTTGGATGATTTGGAAGGTGTGAGGTAGCATAAAAATCACTTCAAAAAATCCGCGTCCATATCATAAGGGCAAAAATCGCTGAATGCGTTGAACACGGCTTTATTAACGAAGCTGCGAGATGCGCTGGAAGATGCGGAAACAGATGCCGCAGTGCGTGCAATAGTAATAACCGGGTCGGGGGAAAAGGCTCTCTGTGCCGGGGCAGACATAACCGAGCTGGTTGAGAAAAGTCCCGAAGACACCATTTATATTTGTCTCTTTACTCGGAAGATGTCTCGCTCAATATGGGCAATATCTTGTGGACTGCCGTACTGCTGAAACAACTGCAGCGCCTCCTGATACTTGATGAGTGCCTCCTTATAATACCCCTGCTCCTCAAATACTAAACCAATGTGTTCAAGGTCAAGCCAAGTTGATGGAGAAAGTCTGCTTCCCGACGCGGATTTTCTAATTCCCGTGCCATCTCCAGTCCCTTTTTTCCCTGTTCCAATGCCTCATCATACTTTTCCATCCGGTCCAGCAATTGTGCGATACGGTAGTGCGAGATGACAATCCCTTCTTCATTACCAACCTCTTCTTCCAAAGCCAGACCCTCCTGCTCAAGATTTAATGCCTGCTCGTATTCGCCCCGATCTTGATAAATCTGTGCCTGCTGGCTGATTACAGATGCCATCGGTGATTTAGCATCTATGCTCTTGAAGGATGCAAGGCATTCCTGATAGGTATCAAGTGCCTCCTGCCATTTGCCTTGCCTTTTCTGGGCTTCCCGGCTTCATGGGTATAGGCACCCTCTTATCCCCGAGAAGTTGCTTTGGTTTCTCATCAAGATTGATGAGAGGTTTTTTCGGGTCGTATGGTTCTTCATACAGGTTAAGAGCATCGTACATGCAAGCCCGGAATATTGCATCAATCGTCTGGATGCACCCCCCTCCTTCTCAGCCATGGTTTCGTTTTGCTTTTTTTAAAAATCCGC
>JAGGZZ010000119.1 GCA_021161765.1 Candidatus Methanophagales archaeon
GTCCAGGATCGTCTCCAGACCTGACCACCAAAGGTCTGGAGACGATCCTGGACCTCATTCTGATAAGGTACGTATCTGAGGTATCTTACGAGGTATTTAAGTCCAGAATGATGAAAAGTGATAACTTAAGATTTATGAAGGGAGAGGTGAAAAGTATATCTGCTGGAGGTGAATTTTAACTGATGTTGATACACGACCAATAACCTCATCCTGCGTTGATACGCGCAGCCAATAGGACCGTGGAGGAGGACAACGGTGTTTTTTAGCGACGTTGCGATTGTGGTGGCGCAGAAAATCTTACCGCCCAGCGCTGCCCGTCCGTGAATGGGCAAACTCCAGATGCTGCTAACCATGAAGTCCTCAGGCGATAGCGTGTAATTAAACCTGTTATTTGTCATTCCCTGCTTTTCCACGTCCATACTTCGCTTTTGTCCTCCTTCGGATTTCCCGACCGATTATCATCATCTCTTCCGCAGATAATGGTGTGGGAACAGAAGTCTGTGAGTTGTTGTATATTTTCTGTGCGAACTCCCGGAACAAATCGGCAATGTCGCTCGTGGGGTCGTATTCAATTACGGTGTTGCCATCTATTTCGGCTTCGGCAATCTCATGCGCATTTGGTATCTGTCCAATGACCCGCGAGCCAATTTGTTCCGCGAAATCGTAAACCACGTCCGCTTCATCCAGCATACCACGAACGTTGTAGATGATGCCGCCCAATGGCGACCCGCCTTGGTTTGCGAACGCGCTTATGCCCTTACAGATATTGTTTGCTGCGTAAAGAGCGAGATAATCCGCAGACGTTACGATATAGACCTCATCTGCCAATCCTTTTCGCAGCGGCATTGCAAAACCACCGCATACCACATCGCCAAGCACGTCGTATATCACGAGGTCTGGCTTTAGTTCATCAAACGCATTCAGCCGCTTGAGCAGGTCTATTGCGACGATAACGCCTCTACCCGCGCATCCGAAACCTGGTCGTGGACCCCCGCACTCGGCGCAATAAACGCCCCTATAACCCCGGTGGATGACGTTCGCAAGCTTGATTTTTTTACCTTCCACGAGCTCTTCTAACCCAAGCCGTTCTATTCCTTTATCCCGCGATATGTCGAGTATGGTGGGTATCTGAACCTCGCCGGTCAGGTTTCTGGTACAATCTGCCTTGGGGTCGCAGCCAATCATCATCACAGATAGCCCCTGCTCAGCCAATGCTGCTGCGATGTTCGACCCTGTCGTGGATTTTCCTATTCCTCCTTTGCCATAAAATGCTATTTGTCTCATCTTTTTTTAGGTTTGAGGTTTGAGTGGAGAGGTTTGAGAGAGCAGAGTCCTGTCATCTCTTTCTCACACCACATACCCCACACCTTCACACCCCCCTCCGTTTTGAGAGTGATTTTACCAATCCATTTAACATTCTTCCGAATTCTTCACTCAGATTGAAAAGTTCTTGATATCTTTTGTCGCTCAGATAATTTAAGTCTTTTGCCAACAACAAATAATATTCCGTCTCTGACAACGAGCCATGCGATATGGAGAGCATCTGAATATATTCTTTTAAATGTTGTCGCTTGGAACCTTCTGCGATGTTCGCTGCAACCGAAACTGCAGAACGCCGAATTTGCGATGTTAAACCGAACTTTTCTTCATTTGGAAACTGCTTCGTAATTTTATAAACTTCGAGCACAAGCTCATGGCTCTTCTGCCATACCTTCAAATCCTCAAACCTTTTTATCTCACTCACACCTCATAACTCACACCTCCGTTCCCACCTCCTTTGGGGCTTACAGGTCTTATAGGCACGATATAAGGTTTTCCACGCTTTTCTTCCACTTCTGACTCCACGCCGTAAACATGTTTTATATTCTCAGGAGTTAATACAGAAGAAGGAGTGCCAGCAGCAAAAATCTTACCGCCGTTCATCATTAATATCCTGTCTGCATATCTAGAGCCAAGATTAAGGTCATGGATAGCCATAATCGCTGAGATGTTTTTCTCGCGCACGACATTCTTTATGATGTCCATTACTTCAAGCTGGTGCCTGATGTCAAGATTAGAAGTGGGCTCATCGAGCAGAAGGACATCAGGCTCTTGAGTGAGAGCACAAGCGATAAATACTTTCTGCTGCTGACCACCGCTGAGTTCATTAATATCTCGCATGGCAAGGTCTTCGATGTTCAACGTCCGCAGCGTCTCTAAAACCATTTCAGTGTCTTCTTCGCTGCTTTTCCAACTGAGATGAGGGCGTCTACCCATGAGAACGGTATCGAAGACCGTGGCAGGGAATATTTGTGAAGAGCTTTGCGGGATGTATCCCACTTTTTTGGCGAGTTCCATTCTGCTCATCTTTTTTATATCTTGTCCATCAAGCGAAATACACCCCTTCTGAGGACTCAGAATTCTATCTATACACCTCAGCAGGGTAGATTTTCCTGCTCCATTTGGACCCACCACGCCTAACATCTCCGATGCGGCAAGCTCCAGGCATATATCCTTGAGTACAAGCACGCTTGCATAACTGAACTCCACTTCTTTTACTTTTAGTTTCACCATCTTTACAACACCCTACCAATATTCCTTCCTTTTTCTTGCTAACAAGTAAAAGAACAAAGGACCACCCAGGAGATAGGTCACTAATCCTATAAATCCTATGCATCCCGTGAAGCATATTATACCTGCAGTTAACAAGGAGGCAATTATCATTATGAAGATTCTGGTTCGCTCTACATTTACACCGAGGCTTTTTGCCCTCTCGTCTCCTGCACCCATTACATTGACGTCCCACGACTTCCACATAAGCGGGATAACGCAGCCTACAAGCATGATAGATGCAGGCAACAGATTATCCCATGAAGCACGTCCTAAACTTCCTATCATCCAGAAGTATGCCTCTACTGCCGGTTCTGCTTCAGAGAAGTACATTAGTAATGCCATTAATCCGGAAAAAATATAGAATAACGCGATACCTGCGAGAATCATTGTCTCGGGTGTAGCCCTTTTGTAGCGTGTCAAACCAAGGATAATAAAAGTAGGGATTAGAGCGAAGAAGAAGGCATTCCCTACTACGAGATACTCACCAGCGACAAAACCGGCACTGAGAATAATGGCAAGCGCAGCACCAAATCCCGCACCTGAAGAGACACCTAAAGTAAAAGGGCTTGCAAGTGGATTCCTTAAAATCCCTTGCATCATCGTCCCCGCAATTGCAAGCCCTATTCCTGCTAAAATACCCATTAAGATGCGTGGAAGCCGTATTTCCCAGATAACCCATACTTCTTGTGCTACATCAGGCTTATTAAAAATGCTTGGAAAGGTGTCATGGAGAATAATCGAATGCACCTCACTCTGGAATAGACCATGGAAGATTTTAGAATACACCTCTGTGACTGTGAGTGAATAAGCACCAAGAGTAACAGCTATGCCTGCAATAATAAATATTAAGATAAGGGAAAAGAGAATAAAGAGAATCTTCCTTCCGATGAATTTTTCATACTGCTCTTTTATTTCCGCGCTCTTTGTTCCCATTGCCGTTATTGCTTCGGTGCTTGACGCCATGCTTTTACCCTGGTCCTCCTTGCCAATAGTGGACATAAATGTTTTTTTCACCTTCCTCTTGTTAATTCTTTCTTCTAAATAATATTTGATGCGTAACATATCAATATAGGTTTATATAATTTAAAATTCTATTTGTGATTATTAAAACAAATAGGAGGATTAAATAATTGGAATATTCTATTGAAACGTATGACCTAACGAAGAAGTTCGCTATGCAAAAAGGATTTACCGAGTTTCTCATGCATCCATTTAGAAAAGATGAGATAACGGCGGTAGAAAAGGAGGACATAAAGATCGGAAAGGGGGAATTGTTTGGTATCCTTGGACCAAATGGAGCGGGTAAGACCACGTTAATAAAGTTATTATGTACGCTGATTTTACCCACGGAAGGAACCGCATACGTAAACGGGTATAACATCGCAGAAGAAA
>JAGGZZ010000165.1 GCA_021161765.1 Candidatus Methanophagales archaeon
AAAAGGAGGTTATGAATTATTGGCTATGTGTAGCAAACGAGGAAAATTGGGGAATCGCTAAGGAGAAAAATATATGGGGTGTTTCAGAGAGGCACAAGAACCAGTTAAACAAAGTGGAAGTTAATGATTTACTTGTGTTCTACCTCAGACAGGAAAAACTAATGGATAAAGTCTTTCCCTCAAGGATTTCAGGAATATTTAAGGCGGTATCAAAGGCATTTAAGGATGAAAAGAAGATTTTTAGTCCTATCATTGGGGAAGAGATATTCCCATATAGAGTTAAGTTAGAGCCTGTAATTACACCAAAAGAGCCTGTAGAGTTCAAGCCGTTAATCCAGAAATTAGACTTTATTACTAATAAAAAGGTATGGGCTTCTCATTTGTTAGAAAAAGCAATTAAAACAATGAGGATAGATGCCAAAATAAGTAATAAGTATTGGAGGATGGTGCCATGGGAAAAACAATAAAGCTTTTTATTAGCTATTCACACGAAGACAATCTTGATGACAATCCTTATATGCGCCATTTTAATTTTAAATAGGAGGGTAATAACATGGCCAGTTGGGAAGATTTGAGAATAGTAGATGTGATTGAAAAAATACAAAGGAAAGAAGTTGTGTTGCCGGTTATCCAGAGAGAACTCGTGTGGGACGAAGAGAAAATCGAACTGCTTTTTGATACGGCGTTAAGGGGAGATTCTTTTGGAGCTATTATGACTCTCAAAGATTGGAGAAATAAAGAACCATTATTTGAATTTAGACCATTCATTGAGGACTATACTGCTGGCAGATTCATTTTTTCTACAAAAGTGGAAAAATTATCAGAAGATATATCTTACGTTGTAGATGGACAGCAAAGACTATCGGCATTTTATATCGGCTTAACAGGGAGTTATAATGGTAAGGACTTATATTTTGATTTGTTCAGTGAATGGGATAAAGAGGATTTCTATTTGCAGTTTGTGTCAAATCCTAATGAGTTAAAAAAACAAGTTGATGCTTCAGATGGAGGTGGTAAAAGAAGGACGTTATGGTATAGGGTAAAAGATTTGCACTCGCAATTAAAAAACGCTGGTGGTCAAAAATTTCCTACACCAGAAATTTTTAAAGTTTATATAGATCATCCACTTCACTTTAAGGAGGATCTTGATGAAAATAGATTGGACGATTACGACTTTGATTTTCTTATGTATATCATTTATGGTAAAAAGAGCGGTTTTAGAAGAGAAGACATTGATCATATTCATCCATATTCCATTTTAGAATCTAAAGGTTTTTCCCCTGACAAAATAAATACTATAGCAAATTATCAATTATTAGATTATGGGATTAACAGAGGAGACAAAAATAACAAGGAACTTAAAGATTGGATTAGTGGACTAACTAACAGAGACGATTATTTAAGAAGGCACTTAATTCCTAATGATGAAAACTTATGGGTAAGTGATAATTATGAGAAATTCGTGGAAGAGCGAAAAAAAAATTATGACAGACAAATCAGAGGACGAGTTAAATATATGAAACGGCGCCTAACAGCAGGTATGCGGTTCGCTTACGCTCACCCAAACCCTTATGGGCTTCGCATACCCGTAAACCGTTAGGCAAAATGCTCATAGAGGGAGGCATAAAAATTATTACTCAAAAAGAAGGCGACAAAAATGACCGATAAAATCCAGATGCGGACACCCTTAGTGGAAATAGACGGAGACGAGATGACAAGGGTAATGTGGAGCATGATAAAGGATAAACTTCTTCACCCCTACATTGACCTCAAAACCGAGTATTATGACCTCGCTCTTGAGCACAGGGACGAGACCGATGACCAGATAACCATAGAGGCAGCAGAGGCGATAAAGAAGTATGGCGTGGGTGTTAAGTGCGCCACAATAACACCAAACGCAGCAAGAGTCAAGGAGTACAACCTGAAACAGCAGTGGAAGAGCCCAAATGGCACAATAAGAGCCATACTGGATGGCACTATTTTCAGGAAACCTATAATGGTGCGGAATATAAAACCCGCAGTAAGAAACTGGAAAAAACCAATCATATTGGGCAGGCATGCCTACGGCGATGTGTATAAGAATGTCGAGTACCGGATCGGCGGTCCGGGGAGGGCAGAGATGGTGTTCACGCCCGAGAACGGTGAGGAAGTCAGGCACACGATACATGACTTCAGTAAACCTGGCATAATACAGGGGATACACAATCTTGATGCCTCAATAAACAGCTTTGCCGAAGCCTGCTTCGCTTACGCGCTCGACCAGCGCGTGGACCTGTGGTTCTCTACAAAGGACACCATATCCAAGACTTATGACAATAATTTCAGGGAGATATTCGAGAAGGTATACGAAGAGAAGTATAGGGGTAAGTTCGAGGCGGTGGGGATAACATACTTCTATACGCTGATAGACGATGCCGTAGCACGGATAATCTCTTCGGAGGGAGGCATGCTCTGGGCGCTGAAGAACTACGATGGCGATGTGATGTCAGATATGCTTGCCTCGGTTTTCGGGAGTTTAGCTATGATGACTTCGGTCCTGGTATCGCCGCACGGCTACTTCGAGTATGAAGCGGCACACGGCACGGTGCAGAAGCACTACTACAAGCATCTCAAGGGAGAGAAGACCTCTACTAATTCCATTGCACTCATATTCGCGTGGAGCGGTGCGTTACGAAAGCGCGGAGAACTGGACGGCATACCCGAGCTTGTAACCTTTGCAGACAAATTAGAAGCTGCCGCTACGGGTACAATAGAAGATGGTATAATGACCGGCGACTTAGCAAAACTGGCTGAACCGCCTGCGAAGCGAGTGGCGAATACGGAAGAGTTCATGGAAGAGGTAAAGACGCGGTTCGATAATGTGCACTAAATTATAGACATCCCGAAAATCATTAACCACAGATTACACAGATTTACACCGATTTATTTAACTTGACAATGCCAGATTAACCGCAGAGTTCACAGAGAGTGCAGGAGATGGCGTTTTGGAGGTTTAGCGGGTTAGAACGGCTACTAACGCCTGACACCTAATTCCCTCTGCGGACTCCGCGTTCTCTGCGGTGAATTTTGAAATGCGACACTGTCAAATTAACTCTAACATTATTGATTCTGACTGTTAATCTGCGTTAATCTGTGTCAACCAAAATTTATTTTCTTGCTTAAAACAGCATCTTCACTAACTTGAACAGTATCTTTGGATTCCTCTTTATCATCTCTTTCAACAACGCTCGTTCGCTGAACTCTTTTGCTATCGTCTCTCCCTCTAACGCATGAAAAAAACTGTTGAGGTCCTGGCTGCTCAGCCCCAACACGATATTCTTCGTCTTCAATCCCGCGTTCAACACTTTACCAAACTCTTTTTGCCATCTCTTCTCGTATTCGCGCAATCTTCTCTTTGAGCAGTCGTTTTCTTGCACTGCTTTTGCGATTACGTCCCCTGCGATTTCGCCGCCTTGCATTGCTTCTAAAATCCCTCCCCCTGTGATTGGATTAACGTGCCTTGCCGCATCACCAACTAAAATCAATCCATTTGCTACCGTTTCATATACCGGGCCGCTCAGCGGCACCGCACCGTACATCTCAGCTATTATCTTTCCATTTGGGAATTTGCCACCCGCAAAAGCGTTCAGATAATCGCGTGCACAACGCGTCTCACTAGAAACGTCACCGCCTATCCCAAGACCCACATTTGCGCTATGGTCCCCTTTTGGAAATACCCAGGCATACCCTTTAGGTGCTACATCATCATCAAAGAAAATCTCACAGTACTCGGGGTTCACTTCAATGTCACACATGAGGAACTCTGCACACGTTGCCACGTCTGCCAAACGCAATGTTGTGTCAATACCACCCCATTTACCTACTTGCGATTCCACGCCATCCGCACCCACAACTACGTTCGCGGAAATACGAATGTCTTCCTCCGCTTCTGCCGCAGTTCTTGCATACACGCCCTTTACATAACCACCGTCATTAACAACACCATAAGCCTGTGTTCTTACTCGCACCTCCGCGCCTGCACGTGCGGCTTCCTGTGCCAGGCACTTATCAAATATCTTCCTTTCAAGTACATACCCTACTTCCTCTGCTCCTTCAGCCGATAAAATCACCTTCGTGCCGTCAGGGCCGTATGTGATAGTTCCTCGTATCCCTGCGCATATCCACCTGCGATCAATATCAACAAACCGCTCTATTTCCTTGCTTACGCCCTCAGCGCATTTCACCGGCACTCCTATTTCGGGATTCCTTTCTATTAGAAGAACGTCCAGTCCGCGTTCTGCAGCGGTCTTCGCGGTTATACTCCCCGCAGGGCCTGCCCCTACCACTACAACGTCATATCTCTCCTCGCTCATTGTATCTATATGTTGACATCAATATTTAGAAAACTTTATATAACCCCTTACAAAAATAGAGAACAGGAGAATCGAAAAAAAAATGGGACGAGCGGAAGAAGTGGCAAAGTTGAAACCAAATCATTGGATGATTCGTTACCTGGAGCAGTTAAATACGGAAGAAGGCATGTCTGCGGAAGAGATATTCGAAGAAGAAAACGCACGCCGAGCAAAAGAGGATTTGCCGTTGCTGAAATTTAATTCCATCGGGCGTACGTTAAACACCTTTGGCTATCCGAAATCAGGCACCAAGCATAAGCCTTCGGTAGTGGTCAAACCGACAGGCATAGAGACGGTCATAAAAGATATAAAGCGGAAAGTAGAAAAACTCACCGGACTCATCAAAGAAGAGAAGTTGCCATCCATAGAAGAGGAGTTTATCTGGCTATTTGTAGAAAACTATCCGGAGTCACAGATAATGGATATGCTGCAATTAAATAAGAAGCAATTGGGAGAAATTAAGAAGAAGCTGCATCTGAGTTAATATTCTTCTCCCTTCCTTTTTTGAGATTAATAAGATAATCCAGCTCTTCAGGCTTTGCCTCACCGAAATCAGCATGTTCCTTCTCCTTGATAAAATCTATGACTTTCTTCGCGGGCTCTTCCCGCACCACCACCGTTGAAAATCCCTTTTCACTCCCTACACTACCCACGCTCGCATCGCTTTCCACCGCAGTGAAGTCAGTACAAACCCCGCAGCCACTTGCAACTATCTCTTCCACTTCTTTTATCTTGAATTTTACTTTTTCTCCATCACTCATCGTGGCGATGAACTTACCCTTGGTTATGTCCGTTTTAATGAGCTTCGAGAAATCAACTCCTTTTTCTTGCAGGAATTTCGAAATATCCCCGTAATGGAAATTCTCGGTGCAGAACAGACCTACAACGAGTTTTACGCGCTCACGGAAAATCGGATACTCCTGCTGCAGTTTCCTGACGCCGGAAACGATGCAGGGCGTTCCGACAATACCCACACCTCGCTTTGTGAACCCCACCGCTTCCTTTAATGCGGGCAGCACATCCGCGAACGTGTATTTCGTGCCCCCGAGCGTGGTAATCGCAAGCTGCTCTGGTTCTCGCACGTGGAACATCTCAGTTGCCCACTTCTCGTCCCTGCCCGCGAACAAACCGCGGTCTATCATACCCATTTCAAGTGCAGAGACCAGAAGTTCCGTTACCATCGCGCCATCCTGTCCCGCAAACCGCTTTGACCGCCCGGCGATGAACTCTATATAATCGCCCAAGCCACTTTTTGGCTCGTAAACAAACCTCGGGCATACACGTACACAAGCGCCGCAGTCGAGGCATTTGGTTTCATAGTCAGGGAAATCTACTTTGTTACCTACTACTGTTATTCCACCCGGGCATATCGCCGCACATGTCAAACACCGGCTGCATAAGTTCGTATCTATGACCTTAGCCTTTAAATTCTCGAAATATGTCTTGTCCTTTAGCGGTTTCTCGGGAACTGCTACTTCCCATTCCGATTGCCCTGCTGCCCCCATTGCTGTTGCCATTTTTTTCATTCCCTCTCAAGCTTATTCAACATCAATATCTGCATCGAGCACTCCTTAACGCACAATCCGCAGCCCGTGCATTCATCTGTATCTATCTTCATTCTCAGTGTTCCACCATCTTCCACCGAGGCACTAATCGCACCATGCTCGCATACATCTGCGCAAACCCGACAGCCAATACAGCTACCAGGGTCTATGCACGTGGACACCATTGGAATTTCTTTGGGTGGCGGCACTTCGACAAAAAGGTAGTCCTCACCCTTTGTCCTCTTCAAATGCAAATCGTCCTCTTTTATCTCGTATTCCACGTATTTCTTGTCCTCTCTGATTATTTCCGGCAGCTCTATCATCTCCTCCGTAGGTGTGAACATCGCATCCATGTCCTTATATGCGACATCGTGTATTTTTGTCGCTTTTAATGCACCACCGGAGCAAGAATCAATGCAGAAATGGCAGAAAATGCACCTGCCATAATCTACCGTGGGATAATATCGCTTATTCGGTGCTTCCTTCATTCGAATCGCATTCGCAGGACATACAAACGAGCAATTGAAACAACTTATACATTTATCGGGGTCAAACAGTATAAATCCCCGGAAATTATCCGGCATCTTCTTCCTTTCCCGCGGATAAAATACCGTCGCTGTATGTGGATATACCGATTCCTGCATGGCTACACCCACGGCATACACATTCGTCTTTATCTTATCGCCTAAATTATATTCCGGTCCTACAACTTTCTTCATACTTTTCATTTTCATATCACCCTCACCGCCACCACTACTAATGATATTGCAAGACCAATTATAGCCATAACGAGCATTGGCGACCATCCCAGTTTCAAGCCCTGGTCAAGTCTATATCTCGGATATACCGCACGAAGCATGAACAACGTGGTCAGCACAAGATACGTCTTTACCACGAACCAGAAAACACCGGATAAATCGCCAAGACCCGCAATCGCCGGACCACTCCCGCCTCCAAGGAACAAAATGGTCATAAGTGCACTCAAGATATAACCCTTCTCGTAGCACAATACGTAGATAAGCCCAAACGCAATCCCCGAGTACTCTACATGCGGTCCCGCACACAACTCCTGGTCCGAATCTGGTATCTCAAACGGCATTCTCCCGGTCGCCATTGCAGCGCCGATAAAGAATACCAGTGCGGCAACGGGATTGAGTATTATCCCCGGTATAGATTGCCTGCTTGCCATCAATAGCGGGTCTGACGTCCCATATAAAATAATCATCGCGATTGCCGCTATAATAAATGGTATCTCATACGCAAAGTACATAAATGCTTCTCTTACTGTTCCGATATAAGCAAATCGGCTGTTTGATGCCCAACCAAACCCTAAAATGAACAACGGGAATAGACACACCAATGCGAGTATTATCTGTATCGCATACGGCGTTTGTATCGCTACAATCGTTCCCGCAGGGATGAACAGCAATGGCAACAGGAAAATCATAAATGATAGGAACGGGAACTGCAGGAAATAAGGTCTATGTGCGTCTTTATGCACTATCACCTCCTGGAAGAGGAACCTCAGTGAATCTGCAAGTAGCTGGATTACTCCTCCTAACCACCATACTATCTCGTGTGGTCCTACTCTCCACTGCGCCCTTCCGCATAGTTTCCGCTCTATCCACGGGAAGAATAAGAGCGAAAGACCACCGACCGTAAGGCCAGGGCAAATCAAAAGCGCAAAAATCGGCTTCCATAACATAAACGCGACCATATATTGCAGCATCGGGATTTCTGGCAACGAGTCCAGCATTGGTTCTATAAGAGGTATACTCACCTGATTGCTCATCACCGTTTCCATTAGCGTATTTATTATTTCCATCATTTTTCTTTACCTACCTATCTGCTTCCGGTGGGAAGTACCCAAAACTGGCATAGACCGTCCAGAAATCCGCTACCCGCTCTCCTTTTGACGCTTCTATTATCCCCCTCAGGTTCATCCAGCAGGGCGTTATAATCCTCACGCGATAAGGAACGTTAGATTCGCCATCGCTTATAATGGAGTACAGGACGGTCCCCCTTGCTGCCTCGGTAACGGAAGTCCACTCGCCTTTGGGTAGAACCAGATCGCCATAGACGTTGTACAGGTACCCGCGTATGTCGTCAGAAGCTTCTTTGTAATCGCCGAGGATTTCTTCACTTATCACGCCGCCTCGCGGCATCCCTTGCACCGCATCCACCGCCTGTCGCACGATTTCCACGCTTTGCTTTATCTCCTCTAACCTGCCGAATATCCGTCCCAGGCAGTCCCCTGCATCACCCGTCGTTGCTTCCCAATCAAGCTTATCGTAAACTTCGTAAGGCTCTGCTTTTCTGACGTCATATTCCACTCCCGATGCTCGTAAGAACGGACCTACAATCCCACATCGTATCGCTTCTTCCCTCGTCAGGACGCCTACTTCCTTCATTCTCGATATAAGCACCGGATTATACACGAAAATATTCTCATACTTCTTTAATCGTTTATGAATGGCGGAAGTGAAGTTTCTCGTACGGTCGAGAACGTCATCAGAAATATCTCGCCGTATCCCACCGGGAATTATAAATGAGGGTGTGCATCTCGAACCGGTCATTCTCACCATCAATTCGAGTACCATTTCACGTATCGCAAAGGAATACATGAACCCCGTTGAATGCCCCATAAAGAGCGGGAATATGCCCATATCATAGAAGAACGCCCCTATTCTCGAAAGTTCTGCCATTATCGTCCTTATATATTTCGCCCTTTCCGGAACTTCTATTCCAAGTGCGTTCTCTATCGCACGGACGTACCCGAGGTTCATATTAATGGGGTCACTTATATTGGGCCTTTCCGTCAGCGGAACATTCTGGATGTACAACCTATTCTCAGCAATTTTCTCCATTGACCTGTGAACGTATCCCGGGTCAGGGATGACGTCCTTAATTATGTCTCCTTTCATTCGCATTACCCATCTCAAATGCCCACTGCCCGAGTGATGCGGACCTATAAAAGCAACGAACTCGTCGTTTTTCTCCGCCTCTTTCAAAACGTCCTCATAAGCCGGCATCTTAAGGTCTTCCAGTTCGGATTCCGTGTATGAGGGAGATGATGAGGAAGGAGGCGTATAATGTGGTGGGGTAATTGCGGGCGTAAGAGGAACACCTTCCTCTATCGTATACTGCTCCTCCTCAAGTTTAAAATCCTTCCTTAATGGCGTATCCGGCGTATCAGGAGCTAATAAGAATTTACCCTTCATGCCTTTATTTCCTTTGAACTGCACACCAAAGAAATCATGTAGCTCCCTCTCCGAATAATTTGCACTTTCCCATAGTGATGCGAGACTCGTGATTTCTGGCTCTGCTTCTCTTCCTATTTCGGTGAAAATGGTTAAAATAACGGGCATAAGTTCTTCGGTGTATCCCGAAACCATATATTCAACCATAAACTTCCTTTCATGCGGCACGTCTATCACATTCACGCTCTTCACATGGTCTACACCCATCGTGTCGCTTAGTTTTCGTGACGTTTCCACCAGGTTCTCAGGCGTCGTTTTAATCGCTATCCTGTTTTTTTCGGTGATTGTGATGGAAGTATAAAGTCCATTAAGTTGAGCTTTCAGGTTCTTTACCAGGTCATTACCAAACGCCCAATCTACGTCCCTCGGCACGTCCACCCGGACTAAAGGAGTAGGGGCAAATATCTTTGGTGTGGTTGGTGCCCTGTTCTCCTCTCCATCTCCCGGGGGCAATTCCACGTGCTTAAATCTTATTGTTGTGTTATCCCTTCCCTCTATCTTCTCCTGAACCGCTCTTACACCCCTTAAGAGTCCCTCAGGTGTTATCGGGCATCCAGGGATAAAGAAATCCACGGGAACGATGTCTGAAGGGCGCGTGATGTTATAACTGTTCCAGAATATCCCCCCCCGCTGACCACATGCACCGATAACATTCACGAACTTGGGGTCAGGCATCTGCTCCCAGACGATTCGCAGTGCACGTGCCATTTTCCTCGTTATCGTGCCCTCAACCATAATGAAATTCGCCTGACGCGAGATACCCATGTTTAACGTGCCTAACCGCTCCATATCATAACCGCATGCACCCGTATGCGCCAGTTCAACGCCACAGCAGGAAGTAAGGAAATGACATGGCCACAGGCTCCACTTCGTCGCCCATCTCCTCAAAGGTGTAAACACACCCGAATGGAGAATGCGTATGTTCCTATCCTTCTCTGTCTCTTCCATCTTCTTTTTCCTTACACCCCTTTCTAACTTTCTTTCTCCTTTACAAAAGAAATGTTTTTCTAATTTTTTCCCCCGTTCATATATGCGTGAGCATTGCGGGACCAACTACAACTGCTATTACTCCCATGATAACCATTGGCACAACCAAAGTGGCAACAAGAGCGAGGATTGCCCTTCCTGAATACATCCCCTGAAGGTGCAT
>JAGGZZ010000184.1 GCA_021161765.1 Candidatus Methanophagales archaeon
CTATTGGTATTTAGCGTTAGCTTTTATCGGCTATTTGGGCTTGAATTTAGCACTTGCTTTCAGACTTTTTTGGCTGCTGAACAAACTGGGCTATCACCACTACTCGTACTGGAACATTTTGCTGTTTCATTTCTCATCAATGATTCTTGGAGACGTAACCCGGGGAAAGTAGGATATTTTGGACTCGTACTTCTGCTTAAAGACGTTAAAACAGAAGACACCCTGAGCGTGCTCACAATAGGGCAAATCATGGATTTTATTATGAAAATAGCAGGTACAGTCGCCTTTGTGGCACTCCTCTCCGGGATTTTACTTAATGAATATCAAGGCGTGGTGATAGCGGGCATAACTGTGGTGACTGCGTTAACATTGATTGCAAGCCTGCTCATCTGGTCAGAGAGAAGTGTGAAACTGCTGAGCTTTTTCTCTTTTGGACCACTGAAAAAAGTAACAAATATCGTTGAAGACGTTCAAGCATCCACATCCCGGTTGAAGTCCGAATTAGCGAAGGCACTGCTCATAAGCATAGCAGGATGGGTGTTTGTGGGTGCACAGTGGTATTTCATATTTCTGGCGCTTTCACCCGCGACAAACACAAAATTTTCTTTTTTGTTCTTTTTCCTTTTGCAGGCGGTAGTCAGCACGCTTGCTTTTATACCTGTGAGTCTCGGAGGAGCAGGACTACAAGAATCTGCCATAGTGGCAATACTGGGTATTCCGGGAGTAGGAGTAGGATACACTCTCGCACTTACATTCGGCATACTGGTAAGGGGAATGAGCATACTCGTTGATGTGGGATTTGGAACGTTCAATCTCCGGAAAATATCATTAAGAGGTATTTTGGAGGGTAAGAAATAAAAAATGGCTTTCACGGAATTAACCGCGGTTTTTGTCTGGTGGTTATCGTTATTTTTACTGGGCATGCTCACATATCCCATAACCAGGAAGGTGCTGCGGAATTTTGGTAACCTCAGCTACCTGTTCTCGAAGATCTTCGCACTCCTTCTGCTCACTTACCTGACATGGATTCTTTCTCACCTGTTCTCTTATTCCTCAGCAACGATAGTTCTGGCATTAGCGATAATGCTATTTTGCTCTATTTTAGCAGTTCTGAATGCTGAATCGAGACGAACTTTCTCGGAGTTTAAATGGTCAGTAGTTGAAGGAGAATTGATATTTGTCTCAATATTCGCTTTTTTTCTCCTCATAAGGGCTTTTCGCCCAGAGATAGGTGGTCTGGACATCGGGATGGTGGGAGAAAAATGGATGGACCTGGCATTTTTAAATGCCGTAGGAAGAAGCGATGGGTTTCCACCAATAGACCCCTGGTTCTCCTCCCGGGTTATTGACTGCTACTATTATTTCAGTTATCTAGTGACGAGCATCATGATAAAAATAACTTCCATTCGTGTTTCAATAGCCTATAACCTGGCGGTAGCAACTTATGCCGCATTGCTCGGCAGTGCGGTCTTCGGTATAGCGGCAAATCTATGCAGAAAGAAAATAGGTGGGCTGATAGCGGTTATTTTCGTCCTGTTCATCGGTAATTTGGGTGTTTTAGCACCGTTATGGATGGAGACATCAAGGGGCGTAAGCATTTTTCACGCTCTAACGACACCAAACGTTTCCTATTTCTGGATTCCTTCTCGTGTTGTTCCCAGTGGAATCACCGAATTCCCGTTCTTTACCTTTATTCTTGGTGATTTGCACCCCCATCTGGTTGCGATGCCTTTTCAAATGCTCGTCCTCGGGCTATTGCTGGAGACGTACACCGAAAAGAATTTTATTATTGAAAATAAGCTCATGCTTGTGTTCCTCCCCTTATCACTGGGATTTCTCATTCCTTTGAACTCCTGGGACTACATTATCTACGCAATGCTCATGCTTGGCATTATCGCATTCCAAGTTACGAATTACGAATTACGAATTACGAATTTGAGATTGATGATGAAACGTTTGACGTTATCCTGTGGTTTGATTCTCTCGAGTTTGGCTCTTTATCTCCCTTTCTTCCTGGCATTTCATCCCGCTGCCCTCGAAGGAATAGAGCTTGTTACAGGGGGTAGAACGCCGATTTATTCGCTGGTAGCGATGTTCGGTTTTTTCTTTTTCTTGCTCTTTTCCTGGCTGCTTTTTTCAATCAAAAACCCAGGTAAAGAACGAGCTTTTTTTGTCCATCTACTTATATTCTTCGCTCTGGTTGCTATTTTGATTCCCGAGGTTGTTTTTTTAAAATCAGGTTTTTATAGCAGTGCAATTGACAGAGGAAACATGATATTTAAATTTTATCTTCAAGCATGGCTGCTATTAGGAGTTGCCTCGGCATTTATTTTTTGTCAGGTAAAGGAGAGAATGGGGAAAAAGAGTTTGAGGGCATTTTTTTTTGTTTTGTTTGCGGTGCTTTTGATAGCCAGTGCTCTTTATCCCGTGCTTGCGGTTAATGGTTGGACAGGAGGCTTCAGCGCAAGCGCAAGACCCACATTGGACGGATTAGCATATATGAACGAGCGGAAAGATTACAAGGGTGAATATCTCTCAATTGAATGGCTGAATGCAAACGTCAGGGATGCGGTAATCCTGGAGGCAGTAGAGGATGAAGAACATCGAACAGATTACTGCAGACCCGGGCGTGTTTCGGCTTCAACAGGTCTGCAAACCGTTATCGGATGGCCCTGGCACGAATTTTTGTGGCGACGAGATGAGGAAGTATGGAGAAGAGTGGATGACGTAAAAGAAATCTATACAACTGATAATGTTTCTCTGACGGGGTCGCTTTTAAAGAAGTATAATGTCAGCTATGTCTATGTGGGGAGGATAGAGAGGGATACTTATGAAGCGGAGGGGCTTGTTAAGTTCGAGTCGAATTGGTTTGAGAAGGTGTTCAGCAAAGAGGGGGTTGAGATATACAAGGTAAAACCATGCTAATCCATGCGTATATACAATGGTGGCACGAAATACTTTTGATTTGGCTTCTTGTAGTGGCAATTGGCTTCTGCGCATTTCCACTAATAAGTAGAATAGCACCCAATTTAAGAGACAGGGGCTATGCCATGTCGAAGGTAGCAGGTTTAGCACTGCTTACTTTCTTCACCTGGATCTTTTCGCACGTGCTTGGCTACGGAATCACGGCAATATTTTTGGCTTTTTCTACGATAGCGTTGCTCTCCATTGCAACGTTGAAAAATAAGCCGGAAATAAGCATTAGAAAAACGAAGCATGCGCAGCATTTTTGGTCAAACTTTTCTAAAAAGTTTGTTGAAGTAGATCTGGTATTCACGATTGCTTTTCTCTTCTTTATCGCCTTACAGATGTATCATCCCTTTATTGAAGGTGGACCGACAACAACACTGTACACCGGTGAGAGATTCATGGGCTCCGCATTCCTGAATGTGATAAACAGGGCGGTGTCGCTTCCTCCACCTGACCCCTGGCTTTCGGGATACAAACTGCAACACTACTACTATTTCGGCTACCTGATGGGCTCTATACTTACAAAACTCTCTGCTATACCAACCAATATAACGTTCAACTTACTGACGCCACTCTGTGCGGCACTTACCGCTTCAATCACCTATGGACTTGGATGTAATCTAACGGGTAAGCGGAAATATGGATTGCTCACAGCTCTGCTTGTCGCTTTTATAGGAAATCTTTATCTTTTCAAGATGCTCCTTGAGCAGCTCGCGACATCGCCAGATATCGTCTTGCAATACATCGCAACTAAATGGGACTATTATTATTGGAGTCCGACAAGAGCGCTTTTTGACACGAACCAGGCGATAACGGAATTTCCGTTTTTCAGCTTTATGTGGGGAGATTTCCACCCGCATATGATTGGTTTAGCTTTTCAGGTTCTGATAATCTCTCTTCTCTACGCGTTTATCTCTAATTCACGGTCAATATTTGGCAATGAGAAATCAACATCTTTTTTCAGCGTGCTTGTTTTTGGCATCTCGCTTGGATTTTTGTATGCGAACAGTGCATGGGACTATCCGGGCTACGCCGCATTAGCCATTTTAGTTATAGGTGCAGATCAGCTTAAAAGAGGTGCTTCTCTTGCACGCTCGATTTTATCCGCAGGTTTGCCTGTCGCAGCCAGTATATTTTTATATCTCCCATATATTTTGGTTTTTAAAGCTATTGGAGCTAAAGGCATCGGCATAGTCACGTATCCTTCGCCGGTAGCGGGATTTCTCCTTGTTCATGGCTTGCCACTTCTCGCAATAGCATTTTTCGCGCTCTCACAGAAGTGGACGGATTTGGCAGTAAAAAAAGTATTTTTAGTGTTGCTTTCCTCGATAATACTGATTCCGCTATTGCTCATCCTCTCGATAATATATCCGGTCCTTATTTTCATCCTTCCGATTATCTTCTTCTCGCTCCTGTTCATTTTTCGTGAGATAAGAAAAAACACCGTTCCCCGTGAAGTTTTTTTTGCCTTCTGCTTGATTCTCGGTGGTGCAAGCA
>JAGGZZ010000121.1 GCA_021161765.1 Candidatus Methanophagales archaeon
TGATAATATAGCGGTCTGGCGGTTTAGCGGTTTGGTCAAGGGGACTGAGCCGCTAACGAGCTAAACCTCTAAACTCGCTTAATCAGTGTAAATCTGTGTCTTAAATAGACAGAAGTTATACTTTATATACAATAAGTAGGACGACATACAAAGGATGGAGTGAATAAATAATGTCAAGCACAGCAGTGGTGGTAGAAAATAAACCCGTAAGTAAAGATACGAACAATCTTGCGCCAATCTCAGCACACGCTCTCAGAGCGGAATTTGGCTCTACAAGTCATATATATCCCTATGTTAACAAGACATTGGAATGTCTCTGGAAAGAAGTAAAAGACGAACCGGGTATAAAGGCAAAGGTAGATAACTGGGCAAGTACCATTGGGACATTTTATGGATACAAACCTGATATTTCGCTGTTCTTAGACCATACATACCTGGATATTTTAGCTAAAATTGCGGTTTATTTGAAATTTGAAAAATCACCAAATAGGGATGAAATTCTCGATGTTATCAGCGGGAAGTATTTTACAGCTAAAGGCATTGCAAATTTCCTTGAAGAGGATTTCTCTCTGTGGCTTATCAGTCCTGAAATAGAGGATAAATCTTTCGCCCTATTTTGTTCCATTGTTGAGGCATTAGCAAATTACGATTTCTTCAGAATAGATGAAGACATCTTCAGAGAAATATACGAAGAAATCATTGAGCGTGAGGTGAGGCACAAAGCTGGTGAATACTACACACCGGAATGGCTCGTTCAACTTATTCTGAATGATGCACTTGCCTTATGGGAGAAAAAAGATATTCCCAAAATTTTGGACCCCGCCTGTGGTTCAGGCACTTTTCTATATCGCACCATTAAAATCCTTCTGGAAAAAGGCATCTCTTTAAGAGACATAATAAAAAATGTGGGCGGTATAGACATAAATCCAATAGCTACTATCATTACAAAAGCAAACTATTTAATAGCAATCAGCGATTTAGTTAAAGATTTAGAAGAGATAACCTTACCAATTTACACCAAAGACTGTTTAAAATCACCAGACCTCTTCAACTACGAAATAATTGGGAAATACGACATAATCATCGGTAATCCGCCTTGGGTTGTTATGAGGTCCATGAAAAATAAAGAATACCAGAACTTTTTAAAGAAAGAAGTCTTAAGTTACCACCTGCTTGAAAACAAAGACGTTCATCTTTTTACACAGATAGAATTAGCAACACTCTTCTTCTGCAAGTGCGCGGATTTATACCTGAAAAGGGAAGGGATAATAGCTTTTGTAATGCCAGGGAGCGTTTTAGCGGGAACAATCCATCACATCAACTTCAGAAAATTTAAAAAGCCGCCCATAAAGCTAATTAAAATAATTGATTTAGAGGATGTGAATCCTCTCTTCAACATGCCTTCTTGTGTGCTAATTGGACTAAAAGATGGCACAACTAAATACCCAGTATTATCGGAAAGGTATGCAGGCGTGTTACCCGACAGGAATGTCAAATTCTCTGAAGCAAAGGCAAGATTATTTACCGATGTTTGTAAATACAATCCGCCAGACTTCTCAGCAGAACCCTCTTATTACTTCCATAAATTCAAGGTGGGTGCAAGTATATTCCCAAGGTCGCTATATTTTGTGGATATTATCTCGCACGCGAACTCGCGAGCTACCGTGAAGACCTCTCCTGAGATATATCACATGGTTAAAGAGCCATGGAAAATTGTATTAGAAGGTTGCGTGGAAGATGATTTTCTGTATGCCACGTTGTTGGCTTGGGAGATAATTCCTTTTGGCCATATTAAACTTCACCCAGTCATACTTCCGATTAGAGAGCATTTTAATGGATATAGGCTATTAAATTCAAATGAGTTACAAAGAGCGGGGTTTACAGGCGCTGAAGAATGGCTTGAGAAAGCAGAGGAGATTTGGCGGAAAAGAAGGACAGAAAAATCAGAAAAGCGCTTCCCAAGTTTATTGGATAGATTAAACTACAATAATCTCATTACAACTCAGAAATCATCCAGGAGATACGTTGTATTATACAACGCAACTGGTACCAATTTGGTCTCCTGTGTTATTGATAAGTCATCGCTACCATGTTTCATAGCTAATGGAAAAGAAGTAAAACCCAAAGGTTTTATTGTGGATGTCAAGACATGGTTTTTTGAAACGCAAAAT
Organism: Candidatus Methanophagales archaeon; assembly: GCA_021161765.1. Lineage (GTDB taxonomy): Archaea > Halobacteriota > Syntropharchaeia > Alkanophagales > Methanospirareceae > QEXZ01. The sequence continues at coordinate 2,172 of JAGGZZ010000121.1, forward strand.
GAGATGGAAGCATATTACGTGAGTGCTATTTTTAACTCCGAAATAATTAACGAACTAATAAAACCTTTACAACCAAGAGGGCTTTTTGGTGCTCGTGCTATTCATAGAAGACCATTACTTTTTCCAATACCCAAATTTAATGGTAATGATGACATGCATCTAAAACTTGCTGATATTGGGAAAGAGTGTCATGAAAAAGTAAAAGCGATGAAATTTGCGCAGAAGAACAATATCAGAGCAGAAGTGAGAAATACACTTAAAGGTGAAATAACGGAGATAAACCAAATTGTATCAAAAGTTATAAGCATCAGAATGGAGGGCGAATAAAATGCCCGCAGATATACAATTGTTATCGGATAAACTTCAAGAAATGAAGGAGGTATATGAAGAGGCTATTAGAAATGGGAAATATACCAGTCTTATAAGGTCTAAAAAGCTCATTAACTTACTTCATGAATACGTAATTGAAGAGTTGAAGAAGAGAGTTGAACCGAGTTGGGTTGTTACAGATAAGAAGGTTTATGGATTCCCAAAGAAGAAGGAGCAGGACATTTTAGTTCAGCCTCCACAAAATGGCGCAAATGTATCTGTTGGACCTATCATGGCAATTAACGTGAGAAGTCAATTGAGCTCTATTGAGAAGAA
>JAGGZZ010000262.1 GCA_021161765.1 Candidatus Methanophagales archaeon
CCTTGTGAATACGAGGTAAATCTCGGATCAGCCGTTTGAATTCCCTGGCATCCGCACCTTTCCAATCCGTTATCGTTTGACCTGAGGTATGCTTCTATACCATCGTATGTCCGGCAAAAGGATACCTTCATAAAAACACAGATGGCGACGATTCGTGGATCCCAGCATGGACGACCGAACGAATTGCGTTTCCATGGGGCGTTTGCTGCACTCACTGCACTGACTATGGATAGGCGGATAAGCCTCTCGAAGTCCCGATTTACCTGGTTGGCAATCCCCGGAGAAACTCTTTTCTTTGGTTTTCCTATACTGGAATCCTAATGCATAAGCCCGATGAAGTTGAGAATACTCGTGATAAACCTTAAAACCAAGTACAAAAATAAAATCCCAAAAAGGAGAACGGAAAAGAGTAATTTAACTCCCCTCCAGAACTTTTTTCACCTTCTCCTCCAATATCTTATTTATCATCTTCCCGTCCACTTTACCCCTCAATTCCTTCATCACAATGCCCATCAACGGTCCCACTGCCCTTGCACCCTTATCACGTATAAAACCCTTCTTTGCGTTCACTATATTATCTATGACTCTCTCAACCTCTTCCATATTCACTCTAAGCCCGATTTCTTCTACCGCCTTATCTACACTCATCACAGGATTTCTCGCCAAAAACTTTAAAATATCCGGTACAGCCTCCTTCCCAAACGTGTTCGCAGAGAGCAGCTTGAACAGCTCCATAAAATGGCGGTCTTCCAAGTTTTCCACTTCTATTCCTTCCCCCTCTTGCATCAACTCCGCTAACGTGTCCGTAAGCGTCCTGACCACCAACGTTGCAGGTATGTTCTCATACGATTCCATTATGCGTTCAAAGAGTCCGAAATTAGAATTTCGCGATATTTTATCCGCAAGTTCGTCGTTTAAGCCGAATTTTTCCCTGTATCTCCCTTTCCGGTGCTCAAACGTCTCCGGGAGTTTGCTCTTTATCTGTTTCAACCTTTGCTCGTCTATTTCCACCGGTGGCACGTCTGTTTCAGGATACATTCGCGAAGCGCCGGGTAGGGGTCGCATATAAGCGCTACTTCCGTTTGGCAGCGCTCTCCTTGTCTCTTTTGGTACGCCGCGCATTGCTTCTTCCGCCCTGCTCAACACCGCTTTCAATGCCTTTTCCGCACGTTCTCTCTCCGCTGCAACTATCACCACGCAATCCGCTTCCGTAGCGTCAAAAGTTCGTTTCATCTGCTCTACCTCTTCCGCAGTTATGCCATACGCGGGAAGTTCATCCGTATGCATCAAACCCACGCCATACTTGTTTGCGAAATCCGCTAATTCACTGCCAAATCGCCTTTCTGGTTGTAGTTCTGTTCCGAGGATACCGGAAAACCCACGCAGACATACACCAGATACTTCGCCGCCTGCTTCTTTTATTACGTTTGAAGCAGTGCGCTCAAATACGGACGATAAATCCTCAATTGGGCTTTCAACTTTAGCTCCTCGTCTTTTTAACTCCTCTCTTAGCTCTATAAGCTTTGTTTGTCTTATAACCTCGTTTTCAACTATTTTGCCGATTAGCCTCAAGTTCTGAACGCCCTTTAGCTCCACACGAGCGCCACCTTCTATTGAAATGTTTATGTCCTGTCGAATGGTTCCTAATCCTCGTTTTACCTTACCTGTGGAGCGCAATATCATGCCCAGATGTTCTGCTGCTTTTCTCGCCTGTTCTACCGTCCTTATGTCGGGTGCCGTGCCTATCTCCACAAGCGGTATGCCCAATCGGTCTAAGGAATAAACAACGGCGTAAGCGTCATCCTCGCCTTCCGTCTCTATCTTCTGTGCTGCATCTTCTTCCAGAGACAGCGAATCAACGCCAACCCCACCTTCTTCTGTCTCTATCTCGCCACCCATCGCAATTAACGCAGTTCGCTGGAATCCACACGTGTTCGACCCGTCAATCACGATTTTCCGCATCGTGTGTATCTCATCCACCGGATTCATGTTCAGCAGCAGTGCTACCTCCAAGGAAATGTCAATGGCTTCTCGATTCAATTCTCCCGGCGGCTGTTCGTCATTTTCCACTAAACAGGTGCTGTCATAACCTTTGTAAATAAACATCCTGCTGTATTTCTCTTCTTCAAGCGCAGCTTTGTCCACTTCTCCCATTTCGCTCTTTGACGCCCGCAGATACCGCTTAAATGAGAGTGTAGATTCTTTTTTGTCCCTCAGTCTGGTAGGGCATTTGCAAAAGAGTTTGGTTCTCGTATCGAGCTGCTGATGTATTTCCAAGCCTGCCTTTAGTCCTATTTTGTGATAGTCTATTTTCATCGTAAACCTTTTCTTATGCGGGCCTTCGCCCCACGACCATCTTTATCCTTCCCCCATTTAATATTCACTTCGATTTTATCGCTGGAATACTTTGCTTTTATCAGTTCGCTCAGCGAATACAGAACCAATCTACCGGATGTTTTCTCTTCATCTCTTATCTATTCCCTTATCCTCTCAACACATGCACCCGAATCGAACATAATCTCAACACCTGATGTCGAATCTTGTGCTAAAGCAATGCTCTCCAGCCAATTTGTCTCAGCTATCAGCATGACCTTCTCGTTTCCTCTTTTCTTCATACTCCGCTACCGGTTCTGGAACTATATCCCGCAAAGCCCCCCCCATACTCGTCGTATTTTTGGATTTTTTAATGCCTCTTCCAGCATTTCTTCTTCGGTAAGTTTTTTAGCCATTTTTTATCGTTCTGCAAACTTTACAAGCTCTTCAATATCTTCCATCACGTCTTTTACAAGCTCGGTTTTCAATGCCATCTCATGAAAACCTTCTACATGGAGCGTCCATGCCGAACTCCAGCAACGTCTTATTTCCCTACCCATTTTAAATGCTGCTCTAAACAGCAAGTTCTTGGTCCAGTTTCCCTTTTCCATCGCCTCTTTATATATTCCGGGAGCGCGTGTCGCAGATAAAAGCTTTATAGCCTCTTCGGCGGCTTTGTATAGCTTCTCACTTGCCTGAACCGGATCGTTGCGTTCAATATAGCCTTTGCCTTCATTAAAAAAATCAATGCAAGAGTAGTTCGCTCCCGCGTCAAACAATCCCTTCGCTTCCTTTCTTCCTTTCGCACTCACAAGTTCAGTTTCTTTTTCTACTACCGTCATCTTTTATACCCTCTCTCTTTGTAGTTAAATTAATTTTGGCTTTTATCTTTGTATATACCGTATAACATCCTACTATTTATTATCCTATCCATTCTCCAAACTTAAAATATCTCTCAGTGGCATGTCCGGCGATTGCGGATGTGGCGTCAATTTCCCGGCATTTATGTCAACGATCTAATCCATCGCTTCTAAAAGTATCTGACTCCGCATAATTCGTGTTCCCCGTGCTTCCACAATCCACAATTCTTACCTTCTCCAGCATTTCTTCTTCAGTAAATCATTCAGCAATTTTTTGTTTGTTGAAGTACCACAAAGACATTACAAACCCCTACATCTCGCCTTCTCCCCCATCTCTTCCTCAATCCGCAGCAACTGATTGTATTTACAGGTTCTTTCGCTTCTTGCTGGAGCACCTGTTTTGATTATTTCAGCGTTTATTGCCACCGAGAAATCAGCGATAAACGCATCTCCCGTTTCGCCGGACCGATGACTGACGACCTTCTTATAGCCGTTTTCCGAAGCTAATCTGACAGTATCCAGGGTTTCCGAAACCGTGCCTATTTGATTCAACTTCAGCAGAACAGCATTTGCCGCTTTTTTCTTTATCCCCTCTCGAAGTCGAGAGACGTTCGTCACGAACAGGTCATCGCCCACTATTATCTTCTGCGGCATCTTCGCCGTGAGTTCCGCAAACAACTCGAATGAGTCCTCTTCAAATGGGTCTTCTATCAGTTCTATCGGGTATTTCTCTACAAGGGCTTGATAGAATTCAATTAGTTCATCGCCGTCTTTATCCCGACCATCTATACGGTATTTTTTTGTTCTTGTGTCGAAGAAAGACGAAGCCGCCGCATCCATGCCCAGGCATATCTCGTCCTCCGAGTAGCCTGCTTCGGTTATCGCTTCCGTTATCGCATCGAGCGGCTCTTCTGTCATGCTCATAGGTGGTGCATAGCCGCCTTCATCACCTACGTTCGTGGCTATCCGCCCATATTTCTGCTCTAACACTTTTTTAAGTGCGTGGTAGGTCTCAACGCCAGCTCGTAAATTGTCGCTGAACCTGTCAAAACCATTGGGTAAGACAAGGAACTCCTGTACGCTCAGTTCGTTTCCCGCATGCTTACCGCCGTTTATCACGTTCATCATCGGTATTGGAAGCGCATATTGTAGCTCCATTCCTGCGACATGCTCGCAGATATACACAAAAAGAGGCGTATTCATAGATTTCGCCGCCACTTTACAAACCGCTATTGAAGCTCCCAGAACAGAATTTGCACCTAATTTTGTCTTGTTCGGGGTTCCATCCAATTCGATTAGCCGCTCGTCTATTTCTCTTTGTTCGAGAACGTCCATACCCAGCAACTCGTTCTTAATTACGGTATTAACGGCTTCAACCGCTTTAAGAACACCTTTACCGCCATATCTGCCTTTGTCGCCGTCTCTTTTCTCCCACGCCTCTTTAGTTCCCGTAGATGCACCCGAAGGCACGCATGCTCTACCAAACCCGGTCTCGGTATGCACTTCCACTTCTACCGTTGGGTTTCCACGCGAGTCTAAAATTTCCCTACCTTTTATTTCCTTAATTATTGTTGTAGCGGTCATTTTTCTATTTGATTTAAGCTTATGATTTTAGTGTAATTATAATTATAAACATATTTTTATTCTACGAGAGCAGAAGTAAACTTGGGAAAGGGGATATAATTGCCGATGAATCCGAAACTAAACGAGAGCGAGAAAGGAAAACCGAAGAAGGTGCTTGTAACCGACCCTATCTCAGAAGAGGGGATAAAAAAGCTGCGTGAGTTTGCAGAAGTTGATGTTGAGTTGGAATTAAGCAATGAAGAATTAAAGGAGCGTATTGCTGGCTATGATGCCCTGACGGTGAGAAGTGGCACGAAAGTGACGAAAGAAATAATAGAAGCAGGAAGCGAGGGTAAACTAAAGGTGATAGGCAGAGCAGGTGTCGGTGTGGATAACATAGATGTGGAAACAGCGACGGAAAAGGGAATAATGGTTGTGAATGCACCGGCGGCAAACACTATATCTGCGGCGGAACACACCATTGCAATGCTGCTCGGGCTTTCGAGGAAAATACCCGCGGCGAACATGTCGCTGAAATCGGGGGTATGGGAACGAAAAAAGCATACGGGTGTGGAAGTAAATGGGAAGGTATTGGGCATAATAGGTCTGGGAAGAGTGGGGAGTGAAGTAGTGAAAAAGGCAAAAGGGCTTGGAATGCGGGTTGTCGCATACGACCCTTTTATATCACAGGATAAGGCAGGGGAGCTTGGAATTATGCTTTCGGGCTTTAATGAGGTTCTCTCTCTCGCGGATTTTATATCGCTGCATACGCCACTGACGAAGGAAACGCATCACATGGTAGGCGCGAAGGAGTTCGAGTTGATGAAAGATGGTGTTCGCGTGATAAATTGTGCTCGTGGAGGTCTAATAGATGAACGTGCGCTAAAGGATGCGATAAAGAGCGGTAAAGTGGCAGGTGCAGCACTGGACGTCTTTGAAGAGGAGCCACCATCATCAGGAGAAAGAGAGCTACTGGAACTGGAAGAAGTAGTGGTTACGCCTCATCTCGGTGCATCCACAGAGGAAGCTCAGAAGGCTGCGGCTATAATTATCGCAGAGGAAGTTATAAATGCGTTAATGAACAAACCCGTAAGGAATGCCATAAACATGATATACGTGGAAGAGGAGCTGAGGGGTGCCATAAAGCCTTATTTGGTATTAGCGGATAAACTTGGGCGACTCTCTGCACAGCTCATACCAAAATCAAGTAGAACTGAGCAATTTGAGGTTTCTTATGAGGGGGAAATAGGAGCTGGAGGAGCAGGGGCAGGAACAGGCATAGCGGGAAACACGAGATTGATAACCGTGGCAATGCTAAAGAGCTTCTTATCCTGGTTCATCGATGGTGTGAATTACGTGAATGCCGAAACGATAGCGAAGAAATTCGGGATAAAGGTTACAGAAAGCAAGACCGAGACCATTGAAAATTTCTCCTCGTTGATTAGCATTACGACGACCACGCAGAGCGAAAAGAAAAGAACCGTTGCTGGCACACTATTTGGAAAAGACGACTTAAGAATAGTGCGGCTCGATGGATTCAGGGTAGATGCATCTCCTTCCGGATACATGCTTCTGTGCTCCTTTTCGGATAAGCCGGGGGTGATAGGTCCGGTATGTACGATTTTGGGTGACAGAGGAATAAACATCGCAGGGATGCAGGTAGGAAGGGAGAAAGCAGGAGGAGAAGCAGTTATGGTGCTTAACGTAGATAGCAGCGTTGGTGAAGATACAATGGAAAAGATAAAAAAGGTGGAGAACATATTTGATGTGAAACTTGTGAGGCTATGAGATATAAGATAAAACCACAGAGACACGGAGGATTATGAAACCATTTTTAACTTCTCTGTTTCTCTGTGTCTTAAATAGAAGGGGGTTATACGTTATACACAATGAAAAAGAAAAAACCCGAATTCGCACGGTACGGATGGCGGAAGAAGAAGAAATTGAGTAAGAGCTGGAGAAGACCTCGTGGGCACGATAGCAAGATGAGAGAGCATATAGCGGCGAAAGGTGCGATGGTGAACTCTGGATACCGGAAGAAGAAAGAAGAGCGAGGACTGCATCCTTCCGGAGTGCGAGAAGTGCCTGTTTTTAATGTGAATGACCTTGGTAAGGCAGTGGCGGCAGTATCGGTACCAACGCCCGTACCCGTAGCAGCGCGGATAGCATCAGGAGTGGGAAGGCGAAAAAGGGAACAAATAGAAGAAGAAGCAGCAGCGCGTGGTATAAAGGTGCTTAATCCTAAACAAGAAAATAGGTAATAGATTGTAGACACAGATTAACGCAGATACGATAAAAACCAACAATGCTAACTCAAATTAAATAAGTCCGTGTAAATCAGTGTAAATCTGTGTCTTAAATAAAAGGAGGTTACACGTTATATATAATCAAAGAGAAGTTTATGCCAAAAAGAGCTCCTGACCCCATCACCGAGGAAGAACTGAACAAAATCCTTGATGCTGCCATTATACGTGACAGGGACTATTTATTGTTGCGAGTGCTTGCAAGAACGGGCATTCGAATAGGCGAACTTTACGGTGTTTATAAACGTGATCAAGGAAGGTGGATATACGGGATACAGAAGAAGGATATTGACTTCGGAAACAAAAGGCTGTGGGTATATTCGTTGAAACAGCGTAAATACGTAAGAAGAGAAGTTCTTGTTGACGATGCCACTATCGTGCTGCTGAAAAGATACACGGAAAAGATGAAGCCAGAGGATTATGTATTCAGAAGCATCTCGTACAGGCAGATTCAGCGACTGCCGAGGAAGTATGCTCAGCTTGCAGGGGTGGAAAAAAATGTGTCCTGCCATTCACTTCGACACTTCTTTATCACGCATTCATGGAGAAAAGGGATAGACATTGCCCGACTGCAGCATCTTGCAGGTCATACGGACTTGAAAACCACGATGATATACACGCATGTGACGACAGAAGACGTGGAGAAGAAATATCGTGAGATATACGAAGAATAAGTTTCGCACGGCAGGCACAGTCTAAAAATATAGTGATTTATCACCACGGAGAGCGCAGAGTACGCAGAGAGGCGGTATAGGTGTAAGGTTTCAGGTTTGGGAAGTTTGGCTTACTCACACCTGACAACTCACAACTCATACCTTCAATGTCGTCTTTGCGTTCTCCATGTGCTCTGCGGTGAAATTTAAATGTATAGCAATTTCACCGAAAAATTCGACAGTGCCTTCGCGGCATATAACAAGAAAGAAGTGGGTGGCAATTCTTAATTCTTACCAGCCTGAAATTACAGCAACCGAAAAATTTATAAAGAGTTAGTTCAAAGGTTAAAAGTGGCATTTTAAAGAAAAAGGGGATATAAAAATGAGGGATAAAATCGCTTTGAAAATAGCGGCAATTTTATTTGTTTTGCTGATGCTCGTAAGCTGCATAACGCATTCTTTCGCAGTTGATAATCATTCAACAAACACTAAATCGGATAGCGGGGATGAAGTATCGAGTATTGAGGCGGTGATTTTGAATTGACCAATATATTTATATAATGGGAGAGCATGGTAATTAGTAAAGGAGGACTGAAAATGGAAACGGCAATCATGGAAGAGTTAAATCGTTCTGCACAAGCGTTTACAGAACTGTTAGGGAAAATAGAGCCTCAGCTTCCGGCGACAGAGAGCGAAAGCATAAGAAATCTTCAAGAATTGGTGAGAAAACTCAGAATCAAATTGCTTACGCTTGAACTGAAGAGGAAATATCCCGATATAAAACCCGACCCGGAATTGCTCGAACTCGTTGGAACTGAGTCAAGAATCTCGCTAAAAGAGGAAAGAGAGCAGATTCGGGGGGCTCTTGAGAGGAAGCTCGAATGATATTGGTGGATATAAATATCTTTGAAGATGTTATAAGAAAACGGGAAGGATGGGAAGGAAGTTTAGGGGTGTTGAGCAGAGTTAGGAGTGAAGATGTAACAGGGGTCGTTTCTGCATTAACTGTTCCTGTTCTGTATTTCCTGAGGAGACTACCAGACAGGAAAGCAAGAAAAAAAGTTAAAGAAACTATCCAAGGCTTTGGAATTATCGATTTAACTTCTGAAATAATAAATGATGCCATGGATGATCAGGAGTTTGTTGATTTTGAGGATGCAATACAGTTTTATTCGGCTAAATCGGCGAATGCCGAGATAATAATAACAAGAAATAAGAAGCATTTTAGAGTGGTAGAAGGTAAAATAAATGTCTTAACGCCGGAAGAGTTTTTAGCTCAAGAACTCCAAAAATGATGCGATATAAAGTTCCAGGCAGTTCGCAGGTCATTTCCGCTCTGATAGTTGTCTCGCTGGCGACGGTAGTTCCTTCCACGTTTATTAGCGTTTCTCATAACCTGAAAATTGCAAAACCGAAAAACTTATACAGAGTTAGCGCAATAGCTAAAAGTGTAGCTTCGGGAATGAGGGGAAAGGTGATAAAAACGAGAGCTAAAATCCTTTTGAAAATATTGGCAGTTTTAATTGTCTTACTGATGGTCGTAAGCTGCACAACGTCTTCTACTGCGGTTGATAATCATTCAACAAACAACGCATCGAATCAGTTTGACGATATTTTCCCTTCAGAAAACATAACCGCCAATAATACGCCTTTTTCTTTATCCTCAAATACAACTTATGTACCTGATAATTACACAACGATTCAAGCCGCTGTTGGTAATGCATCCGCTGGAGATACAATAATCGTTAGAGACGGGACTTACACCGAGAGCGTAAATGTGAACAAAGCTCATTTGACCATTAAATCTGAAAATGGAACAGGGGGAACAACTATTCGTACATTTAAGGTAAGTGCAAACTATGTGACCATAAGTGGATTCACTATTAAGGGAGGCAGTGGTGCTAAAGGAATAGACATGAGGCATAAAGACTATTGCAATATAACTAATAATGAGCTTTACAATAATTCTGTTGGAATTTATCTATATGACTGTAAACACAACAATATTACAGGTAACGACTGCTCCTACAATGATGACTGCGGAATTGTTCTTCTAGTTTCTTCTCGAAACAATGCCATCATAAATAATACTTGCAACTCGAATAGAGAAAAGGGTATTTTACTTTCTAACAACTATGGACCTAATGATGTTGTAGGAAACACCTGTTCAAACAACGATGTGGGGATCTTCTCGACCGCTAATCATGCGGGTACTAACATTATCAATAATACTCTCTTAAATAACTCATATGGACTGGATTTTTCTTGTGGTGCTGCTAATATTTATCTTAATAACTTCATAAGTAACAGCGTTAATGTTCGTTGCCGTCAGTGCTACTACTACGACATTAATAGTATCTGGAACTCCACAGAAGAGATAACCTACATCTATAACGGCGAAACTTACATTAGCTACCTTGGTAACTACTGGGATGATTACACCGACGTTGATACCGATAACGATGGTATCTGGGATAATCCGTACAGCATAGAATCCGATAAAGACCACCATCCGTTGGTAGAGCCTTTCGAGAATTACATTCCAACGCCACCGCCAGAAAAAATACCTGTTATTCTGGTAATACCTGTTATTCTGGTGCAGGGATATTGTGGAAGCCCTAAAGATTGGGATACCTTCATTCTTATTCTTGAGGATAATGGGTATAAACTCAATGAAAACGTATTTACCATTGATTTAGCGCCGGGCATCGAGATATTTGCCAATGGAGATATTGTAGTATATGCAGACAGACTTTCGGAGAAAGTAGAGGAAGTAAAACGCATAGCTAACGCAAGCAAAGTAGACATCGTTGCACATAGCATGGGTGGATTAGTCTCAAGATGGTACATAGAAATGGGCAGATATAAAGGAGCTGATGAAAATGTTAGGACGCTTATCATGCTTGGAACGCCAAATAATGGCTCTGTTTTACTCTTAAACCGGTCTGGAATTTATTGGGAATTGTTAAAGAAGGGTAGATGGTGGACAGTGGTCCCATTTGGTATCGAAGCTGGTATGGGCGAAGCTGGAAGGCAAATGACACCAAACAGCTATTTTCTCAAAACTTTAAATACCAAATATATCCCCGATTACTATGAAGTAATTGCTACTAATTACTTCACTATCGCAGGAACCAAATCCAGATGGTATACTGATTGGATATTCCAAAAATATCCCCCCTTAGAAAATGACGGATTGGTTAGGGTCGTTAGTATAAAATTAGATGATGTGCCAATTGAAAAATATCATGTTGACCATTCTGAATTAAGAACAGAGGATAATGTACTCAAAGAAGTAATAAGAATTCTAAATGACGAACCGCTTGATCAACAAGCATCTGTCTTTCTAAAAACCAAATCCTCGCAAGCACAAGAAATACCAATCCAAGAAGCTCCAATGATTTCAGGAAAAATCAATCCGGGAGAAGAAAAATCTCACGAATTTCCAATAAGTTCGACAAATGAATTAAGTACCATGTTACTATGGCTTGAAGGATATCTAAACTTGACATTAAGAACGCCAAACGGAACTTTAATTGATCCTTCTTTTGCCACAAATGATACAAACATCACATATTACAGCGATAAAAACCTGACAATCGAAGGCTATGACATCAACAATCCAGAATCAGGAATCTGGAAGATAAATGTAACGGCAGTGAACATCTCAGAGGAAGAGGATTATACGATTATGACTTTCCTCGATACAAACATAACCCTCTCTCTTTCTCTTCAAAAATACCAATACGACCCGAATGAGCCTGTAAACATAAGTGCAAGTCTTATGTATGGCAGCGAAGCGGTAACAAACGCATCCGTTACCGCGAAGATAAAAAGACCGGATGATACAACCGAAAACATCACGTTGTACGATGACGGCTTGCATGGCGATAATCAAACAAATGACGGAATATACGCAAACACATACACAAACACGAGTTCGTGGGGGACTTACGACATAACAGTTACTGCTTCAGGCGAGATAAATGAAGAGCAATTTGAGAGAGAAGCATTCGCAGCCGTGTGGGTGGAACAATATCCCGATTTGAGTATAAATACAACTGCTATTTCTTTCTCGAACGATAAGCCCAATCCCGGCGAGAACATCACGATAAATGCAACGATTCATAACGTAGGAGAAGCAGATGCAAACAATGCATCCATCCTGTTTTACGATGGCGAGCCAGCAAGCGGTGAACTCATAGGAGAAGATGTTGTTAATGTCACCGCGAATGCAACAGCAAACGCATCTGTTTCGTGGACTGCTTTATCCGGCACTCACCACATATACGTTTTGATAAGCCCGTATAATGAGTTCCTGGAGGAGAATTACACGAATACCTTCGCAAATAATAGCATTGAGGTTAACACGCCACCAATCGCATCCTTCACTTATTCGCCAGAAAATCCGGTTGTTAACCAAACCATCACCTTCAACGCATCCTCTTCTTACGACCCGGACGGGAATATCACCGCATACGAATGGAACTTCGGTGATGGGAACGTCACGAACACAACAAAAGAAACAATAAATCAAACATGGATAAACTGGACATGGACAAATCCGCCAGATGCCGATTTCAACTACACGATGGTTTATTTGAATGGGACATGGCAGACAAACACATCTTATCCTTTCTACAATGCTACGAACCTCACACCAAATACCGTTTACGAAATAAGCACACAGACAGTTGACGAAGCAGGGAACATAAACCAGAGCTGGATAAATCATACAACAAAGACAGAAGGAAACCCCTCGCCCTGTTTCATCGCCACCGCCGCTTATGGAACGCCTTTACACGAAGACATAGATGTGCTGCGTGATTTCAGGGATGAATATCTAATGACAAACTCATTTGGGAGAACGTTTGTTAAAATCTATTACGAGACAAGCCCGCCTATTGCCGATGTGCTAAGGGAGAAGGAGGGATTGCGAACGATTGTAAGGGAGGGATTGGTTAAGCCTTTAGTGTATATTTCGAGGACGTTTGTGCGATGATTCAAGAAGGAAAAAGTAATCTTCCTAAGGGAAAGGAACGTTTTATAGAACAATTAGGCGAACGGAAATTAATAGAGACAATAGTGAACAAATTTAATGCAAATGCGAATAGGCGAATCGTAACGGTTGGAGCAGGAGAAGACGACTGTGCAGTTATAGATGTAGACAGCGCAAGAGGGGGGCGTAAATATCTCGTTGTCACCACAGATACGGTGCAAGAATCAACACATCTTCCGAAGGGTATTTCTCCTTTTCAAATCGGCTGGACTGCCGCAGCCGTAAATTTAAGCGACATCGCCGCTATGGGTGCGCACCCTTTTGCATTTACCGTAGCAATGGGCGTTCCTGCACGTACCAGGTCCGCATTTGTGGAAGAAGTAGTAGAAGGAATAGAAAAATGCGCCTCGGCTTATCATACGGCAGTCGTCGGCGGTGACGTGACAAGAAGCAAAGAGGTCATCTTAACCGGGACTTGTCTCGGGTTTGCCGACAGCCCTGTGAGGAGAGCAGGAGCCAGAGTTGGCGACCTCGTATGCGTGACGGGTTCGCTGGGTAATGCCGCACTTGGTATGAACCTGATAAAAAGATTTAGAGACACGGAAATAAAAGTGCCCGTGAAGGTAGAAGAAATAGCGAAAAAAGCGCTATTTCAACCCGTGCCGAGGATACGGGAAGGTATCGCACTTGCGGACTCGGGATTGGTAACCTCGATGATTGACATAAGTGATGGTCTTGCGCTTTCTTTAGCAGAGCTCGCAAAAAGTAGCGGGGTGGGATTTGAGATATACGAGGACAAAGTGCCCATATTGAGCAAAGAGCTAAGAAGTGCAGAAGCTTTTGATTTGTCCTCGATTGGCGTTGAGCGTCGAGCACTTGCATTTTACGGTGGTGACTATGAATTATTGTTCACTATTAATATTAATATTGATGCGAACGGTTTGAAAAGGATAAGCGAGACGATAAATATGTGCGTTATAGGTAAAGTAACGCCGCATGAAGCGGGGATATATTTTAAAAAAGGTGAAGAGAAGGAAAAGATAGAATTAATAGGGTATCAGCACTTTTAGTTCCGAAAATTATAACCACAAGATTACACAGATTTACACGAGATTTGAGACACGGATTTACACGGATTTATTTTAGTTTAACCGTGTTGATTCTTATCATCTGTGTTAATCTGCGTTAATCTGTGTCTATAATTTATTTTTTCTTGTGTTAATCTCGTGGTTCATTATAGTTCGCAATTGCTGCTTTTAACGTATCTACGGCAAGAGCTGCGCAATGAATATTTTCCTCGGGTAGACCACCTAACACCGCCAAAATGCTCTCCGGAGTGAGCATCGAAGCCTCTTCTACTGTTTTTCCTTTCACAAGCTCGGTAATAACACTTCCGCAAGCGACTGACGCACCACAACCATCGGTTATGAATTTGCAATCTACAATTTTATCGCTTAAATCTTCTTTGGCATTGACTTCAACCTTAAGGTGTATCTGCATTGTGTCACCGCAGGGACCTGTTACACGTGCAGCACCGCCGGGTTTTTTCAGCTCGCCGACGTTTTTTGGATTGTATGCCTCCTTAAGTGTCCTTTCAGTGTATATTTCCTTCTCTTCTTTCAATATCTCCGCTTGCAAATTCTCAAGCAGCTCATCGAAATCGGAATCGGAATCGTGACTTTCATTTTTTTCGTGCATTTCTTATTGGATATAAGGTGTAGTTTCTTTCTATTTAAGTACACCTATTTACACTGATTTATTTTCTCTTCCCTCTCCCCCACTTTAAATGCGGTGAAGGGCATAGATAAAGGCGAAGGTGATTCGGCATACTTTAAAATAGCAATCTCGATTTATATGCGTTTAAAACCTTTTAAAACAACAATTAACATTCCTTTTTTAAAAGGTCTCGATGAGACGGATTGGCAGTGGTGCTAAAGGACTGTGCAACGAGTTGCAACTGGTTGGAAACCAGTTTCTCACGCCTCTTATTTGTGGTGTTCCAACCAACCCCTGAACAGGGTCGCGAAGCGACTTCTAAAAATAGGAGGTAAAAAGAAGAAAAAATGGAAAAAAACACGCGAAATAGGGTGGCACTGCTCGGTGCGCTGCTCGTAACAGGGCTGGTATTGGCGGGACTGGGAACCGCCCTTGGAGTGGGAGAAGCGGTTCAGGGAATAATGCGAAAGACGGTCAGTGTAGTAGGGATAGGCGATCAGGTAACAGTGTACGAAGACGGCAAAGTGATAGACAATTTCACGCTGCCAGAAGGAGGAAACTACACCTGGGAAACCTCAGATTATGGGATACACATAGGTACAATGACAGAAGAAGAGATGGAAAAGAGACAGGCAGAGCATGAGGCTGAACTCAACAAGTGGCTTGATATCGCTAAAAATGACAGCAGAGTACAGGAGCTAATTGAAGACAAAGAATATAAAGCAGTTTATGCGGGAAAAGGAGGTAAAATAGGCGAAGAGGACACAGCATTCCTGACACTTGATATCGAAGGAAAATACTATGTGGTTGCAATAGACCTGAACAGTGAAACAGTGAAGTCAGTAGAAGAGGTACAAAGCCTTGCTGGAGGTTTCATAACAGGTCCGGATGGTGAAACAAAGTGGTCAGAAGAAGTACACCGCCCAGAGTGGCTACCACCAATACCCTCAGTGCCAAAATAACGGATAAGGGGAAGTGCAAGACGGATAAGGAGGGGTGCAAATAACATAACGCACCTTTTCCTTTTTTATTTTTTCTTTTTAGGATGGATGGAAAAGAAAATGGAAACAAAAGAGATATGGATAATCTGCATAATAGCACTGCTGGTATCAGGAACAGCAGTAGCTATCGTAGCTATGGGCTTTGACCACTACAAAAAACTCTCGATGGCGACAGATATTGAAACAGAGAGTAGCTCAAGTGAACCGATTATAGTAGCAAACGAAAGTATAGAGAAATCAGAAGAGATACCCGGGATATCTCAAAACCAAAAAGAGTCAGTTCTCGGCAATCTTTCAAAAGAAGAAGCAGAAAAGGCACGAGCGGAACACGAAGCGGAATTCAATGAGTGGTTAGAAATAGCCAAAAAAGACGAACGAGTGCAGGAGCTCATCGCAGGGAAAGAATACGAGATAGTAAGTGCTGGAGAACAATTTAGCCCGGAAGGAAGAA
>JAGGZZ010000022.1 GCA_021161765.1 Candidatus Methanophagales archaeon
AAGCTCGGAATGTCTTGGTAAATCCACTAAACTTCTCTGATATACGTTTGATTATACCCGCTTGATAAAAGTTCACAATGTGGGACTATTATCAGAACAACTCCTTTGGCTGTGAAAACATTACAGTAATTATGATTGTGAAAATCCATGATAATTTATTTTCTGGTGCCTCTGCGTTCTCCGTGTGCTCTGCGGTGAAATTTAATGATGTATCACTTTCACCAGAAAATTCGACAGTGCCGGTAAGGACTACATGCATCATCTTGATGAGCGAATACCATATTTTCACGGAAAAGGGAAGAAAAATACCGAGCTAACGAAGGAAATAAGTTTTAGAGAACTTAGAGTTTGGCAGAAGGGTAAAGACCTTGCTGCTTACATCTATCAAATAAATAGCAATAAAGATTTTTAAGCATAAAAACAAATTAATTGCGGTGATAAATATGGGAATAAGAGTAAAAGCGAGATATGAGAATAATGTATTGAAGCCGTTGGAGGGATTGGATTTGGAGGCGGGAGAAGAAGTGGAAATAGAGGTTAAGGAAAGAAAGGTATTTAGTGGGAAAATGGATATTCTAAGATATGCAGGAATATTAAAGGATATGAACAAGGAAGAAGAGAAAATATTTGAAGAGGCGGTAAAGAGAAGAAGTCTTTTTGGCAGGGCGCTAAAGCTATGATGAAATCTCTTTTAGATATCAGGAATTTATGCCGATTTGAAGAGGAGAGGGGAATTGGTTGAGGATGCTGACATACTTATAGCAGCCTCTTGCCCAGTTGAAGGTATGATTTTGGTAACGGACAATGAAGAACACTTTAGAAGGATAGAAAACCTAGAAGTGGAGAATTGGGTAATGAGATAAGAAATATTATACTTTATGTACAACAAGGAAATAGAAAATAAATTGTTGACACAGATTAACGCAGATGAAAGGAGCAATGCCGTTAAAAATAGCCCTGCCCGTCCAACAAAAAAAGGAATCCGTGTAAATCCGTGTCTTAAATAGAATCGAGGACATATACATACAATGAGTGATGAAGGGGAGATTCCCATTCCCGTGCTATGGTTCCGAAAAGAATGGATAGATAGCAATGCAAAAGCACTTGGTGTCTATGTGGCTTTGCTGCTAGTGCGATTCCGGGTGAGGTTGAGAACGGACATTCCCGCTCTGTACCGCGAGGAGGGCAAGATAGAGGGGCGATTGAAGCCTTACCTGTCCATTTTCCTGCGAGATAAAGACAAAAAGCTGATAGACACAGCAGCGATAGATGCGGGAAAGGAATTCTTTATGCGTCTGGTTGACCATACTGCATATCAGGATTATGAAGACGTCCTGGATTGTATCGAAACGGATTTTTATGCGACATTCAAAGAAGCATACCTTGGATATGTTAACGCTAATGTCAACGTTACCAGAAAGGAATTTACAGGGAAAATATCAGGGCACGATACCGCAGCACTTATAAGGACATTTTTGCGTGACGTATCTGCGAACAGGTTTTCCAAAGGTAAAGTTACACCTGCCGGCAGTTCCATCTTGCTCACGCCTTTCGGTGAGCTTATGGAATTTTACGGGTTGTCAGAAGAAGATGTACGGCGGTTTCTGGAAATATTACGAAGGATAGGAATCATGTTTTTTGACGTTGTGCCTGCTCCGGCACTTGAGCGGGAGTTTGTGGATGGTCTTAGCACTTAGATAGAGATAGCTCTATTTAAGACACAGATTTACACTGATTAAGCGAGTTTAGAGGTTTAGCTCGTTAGCGGCTCAGTCCCCTTGACCAAACCGCTAAACCGCCAGACCGCTATATTATCATCCGTGTTAATCTGCGTTAATCTGTGTCTATAAATTATTTTCTGTTTTCTTGCCAGAACCCCTTGGTTACATTAGTCAATCCTGCTGCGACATCCTTTCCCGCTCCACCGTCAGCATCAGCATCAGCACACCAATTATTGTCTTTCCATCTCGTATCTCGCCGTTTCTTATCTTTGTCAATAGTTCGCCCAGAGGCACAAACGTTATCGGTAGTTCCGCGTCGGCATCCGGCACTTTCTTCAGCCCACTCGCGTTGAAAATATGTATTATCTCGCTGCTGAAACCCGGTGATGGATAAAACTCCGTCAGCTTATCCAGTTCCGAAGCTTGAAATCCGGTCTCCTCTACCAGTTCACGTCTGGCACATTGTTCCGCCGACTCACCCAGCTCAAGCGTACCCGCAGGTATCTCTAACGTTCCTGTTTCAACCGCTTTTCGGTATTGCTCCACTAACAGCACACCTTCGTCCATCAGAGCGACAATAGCTGCCGCACCAGGATGACCGACAATCTCACGCTTTTTTGTTCTTCCATCCGGCAATGAAACGGTATCGACGCGAAGATTAACTATTCTACCCGCATATATTTGCTCGCTTTTAATTGTCTTTTCTTGGTTCATTGTTTTATTGCAACTTCTAATAAGTCGCCAATAAACGTGCCCGCTATGAAGATAATCACGAGGAATACCACATTTATAAACATTCCGATTGCACCCGCCGCAAAGAGGCGCGGACCACCCAGCAAAAACCCGAAAAAACCAAAAAGTATTCCAAGGATAACACCGTACACCATACCCTTTTTGAGCAGTTCCCAGCGCTTTTCCTTCCCGGGTTTCACGTAGCCATATACCAATCCAGCGATAAACGCAAGTATCATAAACATCATTTTTTTTCGGTTGTTAAAATACTACGTGAAAGAGGTATATAAAAGTTTCGTAATTGTACAGTTGCAGTAATCTGTGGTTATTAAAACCCAACAACTGCTATGCACGTATCACCGTGCCGAACAGGTCATCATCGTCGGTCAAGAATTTATACACGTTTGATTCCTTTGATGCGTTAAAAAGGACTGAAGAGATGCTGTTCTCGGATGCGAGCTTTGCTAACAGATGCACCTTCTCTTTCATCCCACCGGTTACATC
>JAGGZZ010000077.1 GCA_021161765.1 Candidatus Methanophagales archaeon
ACGGTTTTATCCTTGTTGAGTTTCCTGATGTCTCTGCGTTCTCCGCGTGCTCTGCGGTAAAATTCAAGGATATAGAGACTACACTAGAAAATTCGACAGTACCAATAATATATTACTTAATACTCAAAAGCCTCTTATTGAACTATGCTCACAGACCTGAAAAACACGGACGTCAAGGAACTTTCAGAGGTCTATGATTCCGAAAACCGGGATTCATTTATCAGCCTTTATCCGGATATGGATAGTCTGGACAATAAATTTGTTGGAAGAAGAAAAAACACCTGCAAATCTGTTCTGAAAGAAGATAAGGAATTGTCAGATAATTTAAAATAAGGGGATGGATTTGTGAGAAATGTCAGGCGGTATCTTTATCACAAGGGATTCCCCTGGCATGATAACCTGAACTTTTCTCTCCAAAGCAAAAATCTTTCGCTCCTTTATCTCCTTCTCAATCTCCTTCAAAGTCTCTTGGTCAAGGTATTCGGAGCCACAACCTATCCACACTCGAATAAAATTCGGGCGCATCCCCGGCAGTTTGTCGTGGCTCATCATAACAACTCGTTGAACTTCTCAACGCTTATTTCAGCATCTCTTAAAAGTTTTCTTAACAGTCCTTTGCCAAGCACTTTATGTTTTGGGATTGTTAATGGCTTTTTGCTTCCATCAGATTTGTGCCACATACGAATATGACTTCCTTTCTGTCTTACGATCCTATAACCCAGCTTTTCAAAACATTTAACTGCTTTTTCTCCGGAAACAACGGGCAATTTGCTCATGTCTTTACATCGCGGATAAGACTATTTAAAAGGGACGTTTACAAAATAGCGGGTAATTTGCTTATACTTCCACCGACACGACATGGTAACTGAACTCCTGGATTGCATCAAGTTGTTCCACTATTTCTTCCTTCTGTTCCTCAACACACATCTCAATCACTTCGTGTATGTTTTTTAACGCCTCGTCCAGTGTTTTTCCCTGCGTATAGCATCCCTGAAGAAGTGGACATTCTACCACAAAAAAACCATCTTCATCCTTTTCCACAAGAACAGGGAGACGAACTTTTTTAGCTCCTGCCATTTTCAATCACCATTTTAATTTTTCTTTTCCTTCTTAAATATTCAATAAATATTATCCCTTCTTTCCAACTTTCAGACTCTTACACTCCCGCACTATATAATGAGTAAAACTGCTGTGTAGATTAAAAAGAAGCAAGGAGAAAAGAGATTGAATGCAAGATACAAGATGCATCCCTAAACTTGTATCTTGTATCCTGCATCATGGATCCGACAATCAAAAATCAGTCATTACGCGGAACTGGTCTACCTCTTCCACACCCATCCGCTGGAGGAACGCCCTTGCCGCTCCCGTAACATCCTTAGCAGCCGTAATCGCTCGACCAACCACGAGAATATCCGCCCCCGCCTTCAGCGCTTTTTCTACCTTGTTCACTCTTATCCCACCAGCTACGGCAACGAGCACGTTGTTTCCGCACACTTTTCTTACCTCGCCGATATTACGCCATTCGCTTCCTTTAACCTGTTCCACGTCTATTGCTCGATGCAGTTCTACGATGTCCGGCGTCACCTTTAGCTTCTTAAGCACTTTAACGGGGTTTTGCACATTCAGCGTATCCATCAGAGAAAGAGCACCGACTTTCTTGCACTCTTCTATAAACTTCTCCTGGGTGCTTACAGGGGCTAATCCCGAAAAACCGATAACATCGGCGGTGGCATCCCCCGCCATCCTCGCTTCTAAGTTTCCCGTATCCAGCGTCTTAAGGTCGGCAAAAACGACCGTCTCGGGTCTCAACTGGTGTATCTTCTGCACCACTTCCACGCCATATCGCTTGATAAGCGGCGTGCCCGCCTCGATTATTATCGCATCACTTTTGGGCAACGCCCTGACAATCCCCTCTACCCTTCTCCAGTCAGGGATGTCCAGCGCAACCTCAAGATATGGCGGCTTCTTCAGGTTATTTATTCTGAATCCTATCATAGCATGTATAGATTTATCTTTCTCTTCTAAAACCTTATCTATATTTGGGAATTTCTCAACCGCTCGTGACAGGGCAAGTTTTGTTGCCGCATAGTTATAACGATATATCCGCTGATAATCATTCCCACGGGGATGGATGAACACGGAAACAATAACTACGAACTCTTCTGCCTGTGATTTCCGTATCACGCCCTCTTCCACGGCATCGGCAACCGCCTTCGCAATCGCGCTTTGAGCAGGTCCAAATATCTTTTCTGCATCTGCAAGATTTCTTATGCTTACCTTAGGCACGATAAGCGTCATTGGCTTGGTGGGGAGATTAGGTCTAATAACGCCAAGAATGGGTGTATGCCCCTGCTTGGGCTGAGCGAAAGAACCTGCAAATGCCGCCCCTGCTGCACCTCGCTTACTGCCGATAATCAGGTCAATATGCGCTATTTCTGGCTCTTCGCCTACAAGAGCCTCGCCTATCAGGAGTTCATCTATCTCGTTAGTCATAGGTATCTATTTTGTACTCATAACCCCTTGTCGCTGCGAAATCTACAAGCTCGCTGTTCTCGTGCCATATCCGTATATGGAGAAACCCTTCCCTCTCGTCCAGTCCCATAATCTCTCGTACAAAAGTAGGGAAATCAGGGGGCAGCGTTTTATTCCCTCTTATAAAATAATCCAGATAATCCTCAAGCAGAATTAACCTGCCCTCTTTACCCTTTTCTTTCAATTTTATCTTTAATTTTTTGTGAAATACGGCTTCGTTCTCCTCCGTGTCCTCCTCCACCACCTTCTCCTTCTCGGTATCTTCGCCTTCCCCCTTACTCCGTTTAACCACTAATTTTCTTTTCTTTTTGTTTTTCATTTTCTATTTTGTCCAATGCCGCCCTCACCATAGGAAGCAGCTCCTGCTCAAGTTCCAGCTGATGAAAACCTGGTCTGGGTCCTCCTCTCCTCGTTGCCCTGCATATCCTCGGGTCACCAATAGGAAAGCCCCGTGGTTTTGAAAAAATACCGTTCTTATCCAGCTCCCTTACCTTTTCTACTATCTCTCTTATTTTCTCCGCTTCCCCTTCCACCAGTGCACCAAAACAGGTCTCCTTTACGCGGATGCCCGAGCTCGCCATGCTTGTATCTTCGCTGACCATAGCCAAAATCTTGCTTTTTACTCCTTCCGGCGTTATCACCGAATCCGGAGAAATCAAAATTACCCTTGTTTCAATACTCATCTCCTTTCACTTCCATTACCTTCTACTTTAGTTTCTTTAAATATTAAAGAATTAACCTTCTCTTTGTTTTATGAAAAGGAAAAAGTGTTGATGGGCCCGCGGAGATTTGAACTCCGGACCTCTCGGTTATCAGCCGAGCGCTCCAACCAGACTAAGCTACGGGCCCCCTCCTGTTTTATCAGGGATAGCCAAATAATTTAATCTTAAGATAACCTATAAATTTATTTTTTTTATGCTCTTATATTCTTGTGTAGTTGAAGTGTGAAATGAAGAGTTCAGAGGATTTAAAGAGGTGCATGAGACATATCTGCGAACTTCTTGAATGCGAATATGGGCGGAAGCATCCTGCAAAAACCAATCCTATTGATACACTCGTGCTCACTATTCTATCGCAAACGACGAACTTTAAGAACTGTAAAACAGCTTACGAAGGGCTTACCGCGGAATATAAAACATGGCAAGATGTTTTAGAAGCATCAGAGGAAGACCTCGCTAAAGCCATCAGCGTTGGTGGATTGGGAAGAATAAAGGGGAGACGAATAAAAAATGCTCTTTCGAGGATAAAGGAAAAGGAGGGCGAGGTAGATTTGCGGTTTCTGGCGGCGATGAGCACAGAAGATGCAATGGAGTTTTTATTGAGCATGGATGGTGTGGGGCAGAAGACCGCAGCGTGCGTTTTGTGTTTCTCCTTTGATAAACCCTGCTTCCCCGTGGATACGCACATTTACCGAATATGCAAAAGATTGGGATTGGGGGGAAATAGTAGAGAGGAGATAGCGAGCCTGATAGAGGGAACTATAGCCGGGGATAAGCTATGTGCGTTTCATCTGAACTTGATAGAGCATGGAAGGAGGATATGCACGGCGAGAAACCCGAAGTGTAATGACTGTGTGCTGAAGGACTACTGTTACAGCTATTGCTAAAATAAATCATTGACGCAGATTATTAAATAGAAGGAAGTTATTTTAAAATCATATAATAAAGAAAGGAATAGCTAAATAGGCATTTATGGAATATGTAATATGCAAGAACAAAAAACCGTAAAAATCCTGGACACATCGTTAAGAGACGGTGAGCAGACGCCTGGCGTATCGTTAACGCCCGAGCAGAAATTGCAGATTGCAAAACAACTTGACATACTCGGCGTTGACTACATAGAGGCGGGGACAGCGGTCATTTCGGAAGGCGAGCAAAGGGGGATAAAGGGAATAGCAAATGAAGGGTTAAAAGCGGAAATAAGCTCCTTTGCCCGGTTGTTGAAGGGCGACATTGACGCTGCGATTGAATGCGATGTGGACACGGTTAATTTAGTCGCGCCTATCTCGGATGCGCACATAAAGAAGAAACTGAAGACCGATAGGGAATCGCTGAGGAGCAGAACATTCGAGATGGTGGACTATGTAAAGGGACATGGGTTAAAGGTAGAAATAAGCGCAGAAGACGCGTCCCGAGCGGACACGGGATTTTTACAATCTTTCTTTTCTGATTTAGCCGCGGTTGTTGACCGTTTATGTTTCTGTGACACGGTGGGCATTTTGTATCCCGAGCGTACGAAAGAGCTATTCAAGCTGATTTGCAATTTTAACACGCCTGTTGCGGCGCATTGTCACAATGATTTCGGTTTAGCAACGGGGAATTCAGTGGCAGCGGTGCTGGCAGGTGCGGAGGTGGTGCACGTAACGGTGAACGGGCTGGGCGAGCGAGCGGGCAACGCATCGCTGGAGGAGGTGGTAACCTCTTTGGAACTGCTTTACGGTATAAAAACGAACATCGCAAAATCGAAATTATACGAAACATCACGATTGGTCAGTAATCTAACAAAGATGCCCGTTGCGCTGAACAAGCCGCTTGTGGGCGATAACGTATTTACGCACGAGTCCGGGATGCACGTTCACGGCACGTTAGCCGATAAGACCCTATACGAGCCAATGGACCCCGGGATAGTAGGAAGGAAGAGGCGATTTGCCTTTGGTAAGCATACAGGTACGGCATCGGTGAAAATGGCACTGGAAGAGCAGGGGATTCAGGCAGACGAGGAACAAACGAGTAAGATACTGGCAAAGGTAAAAGAACTCGGGGACAAGGGTAAATTGGTTACCGATGCTGATTTTCAGGCGGTGGTGGATAACGTGCTGCGTATTGAGAGGGGCGAGAAGATAAAACTTGTTGACCTCTCCGTGGTCTCGGGGAAGAACGTGTATCCAACAGCGTCAATAAGATTGGAAATAGACGGTGAGGACGTGATAGAAGCGGCTGTTGGTGTAGGTCCGGTGGATGCAGCGATAAACGCATTGAAGAAGGGAATAAAGGAGATGGACATGGCGGATTTGCGACTTGAGGAGTATCATGTAGATGCCATTACAGGTGGAGCCGATGCGCTGGTGAACGTTGTGGCGAAAATGAGTAGAGGGGACAGGGCTATAACGGCAAGTGGCGTAAGCGAAGACATCGTCCTCGCATCGTTGTATGCCTTAATTAATGGTGTGAACAGGTTGTATCAGTGATTATAGTCATTCCGAAAATTACAAATCTACGAATAAGCCCTGGGCGGGACTCGGACCCGCGCTCTCCACCTTACCAAGGTGGCGCATTACCACTATGCTACCAAGGCAAATGTTTAGTTAGTTGAGATACAGATTTA
>JAGGZZ010000099.1 GCA_021161765.1 Candidatus Methanophagales archaeon
AGCATGGTGCTGCGGCTCGGGTGGAGGCGTGAAGTCGGCATTTGATGACTTCGCACTGTGGAGTGCTGCCGAACGGCTGAAAGAGGCGAAAGAAGCGGGTGCCGAAGCACTTGTGAGTGCATGCCCGTTCTGTAAAAGGAATTTAAAGGAAGCCGCAGAGAAAGAAAAACAACTGGAAGTGTATGACGTTGTGGAGCTTGTAAATAGGTGTTTAGAGGGGTGATTAGGATGAATGAAACGTTTTCAAATTTAGCAAAGGAACTGCAAGCGATAGTAGGGAAAGAGAACGCAACCGACGACCGTGCAATATGCACGTCGTATTCGCGCGACCAGCACTGGCATTTTGTGCCCGCTAAGAACCCGGCTTGTATCGTGCGACCAAGGAACAAAGCAGAGGTGCGAGCGGTTTTGATGCTTGCAAATACGCATAAAATACCGCTAATTCCGTATAGCACGGGAATAAACGTGCGTGGCTTGACTATTCCAGTTCATGACGGCAGCATATTATTAGACCTATCCCGGATGAACCGCATCCTGGAGATAAACCCCGATATGAAGACCGCAACCGTAGAGCCGGGTGTGACGTTTGGGATGTTACTGGAGCAGACGCGAAAGTACAAGTTGCGACCTGCATTTCCTGATGCGCCGCTTACCGTGAGCGTACTGGCGAATTATTACCTGCGCGGGATATACCAAACTTCGGCTGCGGACGGGCATGACCACACGATTTCGTATGAGATGATTCTGCCGAACGGCGAGACGTTAAAAACGGGTTCAAGAGCGCTTTCCGAGATGCCTTATTTCCGGTACGGCGTGGGTCCGGACTTTGCGGGTATGTTCTGCGCACATCCCGGTACGTGCGGTGTGGTGACCGAATTAACGGCGAAACTTTACCGGCTGTATGACAACAGGAAAGAGTATTTCATTGGTTTTGACGATGTGGACACGCCGACGAAGTTCATTTACAATTTGATGAACGATGAATTAGCAGCGAGCATCAGGTTAGTAGACAACCAGAGCTGGTTAAAAGGCATCTTCGGCACTTTTGATTATCCTTACGAGAAGCTGCCGAAGTTCGTCTTGTGCGTGCTCGTAGAAGGCGTGGACGGTATATTCGAGGCGAAGGATAAGCTGGTGCGTGCGTACATGAACGAATGCGGCGGGAAGGTACTGGAATTACCGGCAGAGTTCGCAAGCACGTTCGAGCACGAGAGCCTGGGCGGTGCGGAGCTCAGCTGTATGGTGTTCGGCATAAAAGGGAGGGGGAATTACCATTGCATCGGGCTGTACGGACCTTTGATGCTGGCTGCGAAATATTATGAAGTGCACGAGCGCACGGCGCTGGAAGTTGGAATCCCTCAGGACCACGTTCATTTCTATATTGACCCGATATACAGTTTCCACGGGCAGCTCTGCTATTTCGAGCTTGATGTGTTTTATGACGGCAGTGACGAACAATTCGGCGATAAGCTAAGGAATTATAATGAGAAGCAATTTCACCGGCTGCTTGAGCTGGGTATCTACGGCTGGTTCAGGCCTTACGCGGGAATAATAGAGCCGACTGCGGAAAGAATAGGGTATCTCGCCGAAGTCTGGAAGAAGTTCCTCCGTGTTCTTGACCCGAACGAGATAATGAATAGGGGGAAACTGTTCTGAGGAAGAAATGGATGAGGCGATTCTGGTCTTCCCCAGAAATTAAACCAGAAGGTATTATACCAAAAGGTTTAATATTCGCAGCGATTTATAGAGAAATACCGCTTGAAATCACCAGGTCATGTGCGGAAGGCAATTAAATCGCTGGAAGGGATAGGATTGATAGAAGAAGATAGGATATGGGATATTTTTTTCAGGGAATGGGTGAAGCAGAATTTTTATTGCTGATCTGAAAATCATCACTTAACAGGAAACCTCACCAGTCGGTTTGAGAACTTGAACTCACCAACCCAGAGATAGCTGCCATCGAAGGAGATGGCACCTGGTATGAATAGCCCGTCCCTTGTCGTATGAGGAAAAGTGTCCTCAAAGTTCTCCTGACCCAAAACGATGTCGGGCGCTGTTTCGTTATTGGTAGGAATTTCATTCCAGATGAACACCCTGCTCCAGGCAGTATCACCTACAAAAAGATGCTCCCCGTCAACAGAAACGCCCTGCGGTCCGTTAAACCGTATTTCAATTCCGTCCTTCTCCATATCTTTCAATTCCACATCTGGGCTCAAGTTTTCTTTGTCTAAAGGAAGGTTCCACAGCAGTGTAGAAGCAGGTTCCCTAATGATGACAGCCAGATGTTCTCCATCGGAGGAGAGTTGATAAGGCCATGCAATCGCGATAGAGAAATCTGGATCTCTCTCTGCCTCAGGAACTCCTCCTTCCCACACGAATATTTTGTTAGCCTCAATGTCGCTTACAAATAGATAGTTCTCATCCGCGGCAACACCCCACGGCTGCATCAGCTTTGTCCCATCGCCGAATTCTGGACCAATCACAATATCGGGCATCTCGCCATTTAGCGGGAGCTTGTTCCATATATACACCTTCGCATCTCCTCTTGCCGCAATTATGAGTTTATTCTCATAAACAGTTACTCCACTGGCTGGTAAGTTCTCATAAACAATATCTGGCTTGGCTATGCTCTCATTGGGAAGTTTCTTATAGACGAGAAGGCATCGGCTGAAGTCATTGCCAACAAACAGGTGCTCACCATCAGAGCATGGCGTTGAACATTCGAGAACTGCATAATTTTTCTTAAGTGTGTTTGTCTCAAAATCAGCGGCGCCTAAAACCACATCGGCTAAGGTGATATTAGAACTGGGAATAGAGTTGTAGATTAAAACGCGATGCTGGTTATAACATGAGATAAACAGATGGTCTGCTGTTGCTGCCATACCACCATGTGATGCTTCAAAAGATGCTGCTGTTGGGCTCACACCGCGGAGCAGACGACCAAAATCTACTTCACCAAATATAATATCAGGCGCATCGGTTTCATTTGTAGGGAATTCATTCCATATCGGCATATGATTACCAGTCAATGCCAGTAATTTCCCATCCACTACCGAGATAGCCCATGCAAACTCGTCTGATTCTTGCCAAAGTGTAAAATCGTATGGTTCATCATCGCTATCCGGCAACTCGTTCCAGACAAAAGTCTTACGTGCATTGTAGTCCCCGACGAGCAGATGCTGACCATCGAAGTATGCGCAGCGAGGTGTTCTTAATCCTAGCTCATAGGTTAAGATTACATCTGCCGGCTGATAATTCTCTGTTGGAAATTTATTCCAGATTAAGACCCTGCCACCAACTGTACTGGTTACCATAACACGCGTGCCATCAGTAAAAACGTCCCAGGGCCATTCAAACACTTTCCGCATTTCATCAGGGCCAACACCAATACCGGTACCCATAGTGGTGAAATTGGGAGCACCCAGAACCAAATCCGCAGGTGTGCCATTTTCCGTGGGAAATTCATTCCATATCAACACTCGATTATTCTCTGAATCTGCTACCAACAGGTGCTGCCCATCAGTAGCTACACCTACTGGCCAGTTCAGCTTATCTGCGGCCAATCCTGGCTCGCTGGAATTAAGGTCTTTTTGACCTATCACCAAATCAGGTGGTTGATTGATTTCCGTTGGAATGGAATTCCATATCAGCACTCGATTGTTCCATGTATCCGCGAGGATCAACCTTCCCCCATCGGTAGCTATCTTCATGGGATGGTTAAATATTGTCGGCGTTGCCTTGCCAAAGTCGTTTAGCCCTAATACAATGTCTGCATCCTGACCTGTTTCAAACCAGCCGGTCGGCTTCTCGGTGACGGGCTCGTAAGTCAAATTGGTGAAATTCACAGTTATTTCTTCTGAGCCATAGGTAGCAAATGTATAGCCATCCGATACAGCCTCCACTTCTACGGCATTCCTTGATTTTACCCTGAAGAAATAAATCATATCAGGTTCAAGGTTGTCTACCCTAACGAAGTGGTGAAAACAGAGTTCCTCATCTAAAGTGGTATTGAAACCAAAATCAGGAGTTTTACCATATTCCACCTGGCTGGTAGCTGGAACATCGGTCTCCCAATGGATGTTGGCACCCTGAAAAAGATCTACGACACCAACATCGGTTATACTAGGGGGCTTGGGCGGTGTCCCCAACCTGATTGCAGGTATCCAATTATCATAACTTTTTCCGTTAACATCCACGAACTTTTCACACGTGATTAAACTCCCATCCAGGGTTGTATGATGTTGCTTATGAATCATCTGCGGATAAGAACCTGTGCGAATGGTGTAGTTGTATTCTTCCCATGCTTTTAGAATAAACTCCGCATCAAAGGAGATATTGTGCCAGTCTCCTCTGTAACCTTTCCAGGTCGCTGTTATCTCCCATGACTCATTCCAGATTCTAATATATTCGCTATGCCCGCCTGTCCCCGCGCAGGGATAAATGAACATTTTGCTCACCTCTACATCGTGAGAAGGAGTTATCGTTCCATTATGCGTGCCGGCAATACTTGGATACGTCCCCTCTCCGGTATCTATATACGAAGCCGAAACAGTTCCAACAAAAGCACCAAATAGCACTAAACCAACAAAACACGCCAATCCAAGCCGTTTCAAATCCATCTTAATTGCTCCCCCTTTATTTTATTTTTAGGTGCCTTCTATTTAAGATTTAGAGCATATACGTATAAAACTATCGCAATTATTAACCCCGGGTGGAAAATTGCTTATGGACAAGCTGAGGATAAGGAAAGCCGAAGAGGCGGATTTGCAGGATATTGTAAGGCTATGGAAGAGGAACATAAGAACGATAAACACCGCTTCAGATATCGCCGATTTGTTCTATCCCTTCAAAAAATATTACCTTGTAGCTGTTTGTACGGATGCGGATGCCGGCACCGCGAACAATGGAAGGTTCAAGGGCAGAGGCAGAGAGCGGATTATTGGTTTCGTGGGTGGTGCTATAAGAAAAGGGCAGGGGCATATATCGGGGATTGCGGTGGATAGAGAATACCGAAAGAATGGAATAGGGAATCAGCTATTAAACATGGTGGGTGTGGAATTTCTCACTGACGGTTTCAAGCAAATTACGCTGGAGGCCAGGAAAAGTAACAGGAATGCAATACGATTTTACAAAAAGAACGGTTATAAAAAGTCATACGACATAAAAGGCTATTACGCGGATGGAGAGGATGCGATTGTGTATGAGAAAAAAATTAGAATTTAGGATTTATGAGCAGTGGCCGGAAGCTCCAACGCACCTACCGGACAGATATTCACACACGCTTTACATCTATTGCATTTATCTTCCTTTATCTCTATCCACATGCCTATCATATCTATTGCCTCGGTGGGGCATACCGTAACGCACGCACCGCAGCATCCGCATCTGTATCTATCTATTTTTATCATCGTATGCATCATCCCACTGTAGCGGCTATTTTTGATACGGGTTTTAACGCTGCTAAAATGCTTACAGGAATTTCTACGGGTTTCTTGGTTAGGGATGCTATGCTTATTATTTCTATACCTATAACATTGCCGTCTTTATCTTTTTTCAAGAGTACTGCATCATCTATCTCCTCACATATCTGCTCCTTCTCGGGGTCGTCAAACCAGATGTCCATTGAGTCCGTTTCTTTAAAGTAGAATATCCTCAGCTTTTTTTCCATAACACTTCACCTCTCTTAATTTTGTAGGTTGTGTATACTGTTACTATAAACCCCTCGTCATTTAAATGTTTTGCTACGGTGCATAGAAATTTACTATTCAATTTTCGATAGTAAAGGAAAACATTTGAATCCTGTCTACTTCTCCTAACCTCAAAAGGATTTATAAGCGCTAACCTTGCTTCATCAGCCATATTAGCTACAGAAGGGTGCTTTTTGGAAGATATAACATCCCAGTAATTTTTAGTGATGCGAATCCTCTTACCAAGCATAGATACGACTTCAAATTTAAAAAGCATACTTATTCTTTCTCCCTCTTCTTACCGCCCCCAAAAATATCTGTTATTTCCTCGTGTTCTCCTCTTTGAATATCTGTCCCTCAAACGTGCTGACCTCGGTGTCTTCCTCCAGCCATGCGTCCTGTGGCAATCCCGCCTTCCAGCATGTCTGGCATAGAAACTCCTCCGCTGACCACTCATACTCCATAGCGACCTGGGGAAGCAAAAGCCCTTGATACATACCTTTCTTTACAATCAACCCGTGCCTGCCTATCTCTACCTGCTCGGGCAGGTCCTTTGGCTTTGCTTTCAATACCCGTGGCGTGGTGAGTATTGTGAGTTCAATAACTATATCCTCAAACTCCTCTTTTGTTACGGGTGGAAATCGAGTGTCGCTAACCGCTGCGGATATCGCTGCATCTATAATCGCATCCTTTAGTTTGAACACAGGGTAGGGATAGCCAATACAACCTCTCAAATCACCGTGCTTGTTCAGCGTGACAAAAACGCCTCTATCTTCTTCGAAGCTCGCAGGCACGTGAACTTCTTCCGCTTTTAGCCTTCTATTCTCGCTCAGATGTTTCTCTATCGCCTGTCTTGCGAGTCTTAATCCCTCTTTTCCTTCTTCTTCTGTCAGCAGCATGGACATAACTATGACAGTTTTCTTGTTTATTTCTTCTTGCTTTATCATTTAATATGCGTTTATGCGGGAGGCAGGATTTGAACCTGCGAACCCCTTCGGGAGCAGATCTTGAGTCTGCCACCTTTGTCCACTCGGTAACTCCCGCTTCGCTTATCGGCAGCGAGTACTACGCTCAGCTTATCTTATTATATTCTACACCTGTGGGTTGCAGTTAGGAATGTATAAGGAACGTCATACAATCATCGTAGCTGCTGATGACATCTGTGAGAACCGCTCTAATGCTTCTCTGGCAACTGGTCCTCGTATCTCCGAACCTTTTGGAGCTCCTTTATCGTCAACGATAACCGCAGCGTTATCCTCAAACTTCACTCGCATCCCTGAAGGTCGCCGGTATTCTTTCCGCTGCCTTATTATCACTGCTTTCAGTATCTGCTTCCTTATCTCCGGTCTGCCCTTTTTCACCGATACCACCACCATATCCCCAACTCCCGCCTTTGGATACCTGTTCTTCACGCCCCGGTACCCTTTCACTGCGATTATCTGCAGTACTTTCGCACCGGTATTATCCACGCAATCTAAACGCGAACCGGTCTGCAGCGCCTTCGTTATCTTCGCTTTTACTCCTTTCATCGTATCTATCTTATCTCTAAATATGTTTCAAGCATTATAATATAAAATAATAATAAAAACATATCTTTTACCAGCACTGTCGAATTTTCCTGTGAATTTGCAATATCCTTAAATTTTACCGCAGAGCACGCGAAGCACGAATGTGCTCACCCCCTTGGTGGGTACCTCCTGTGCATTGGCTCTATGCGGCAAGCATCCATCCGCTCTCAAAGGAGCATTTTGATAGCCGCTTGTCCAGCCCAGTCAATTACTCGACCTCTTACGGGTCATGCTCAATACGGG
>JAGGZZ010000105.1 GCA_021161765.1 Candidatus Methanophagales archaeon
GAAGCTGAGAAGGAGTCAAGAGCCCAAAGCGGATTGATCCGCATATCGCCTCGAACAGTGAAGAAGGTAGTAGTCGTGGGAGACCTACACGGCGATATGGAAAGCCTGGTTCACATATTGAAAGGTATTGAAGCTGTAAATGCCGGCAGGATAGTCTTTCTTGGTGATTATGGCGATCGGGGATTGGAAAGCGTCGAGGTTTACTATCTTCTTTTGAAGCTGAAAATTTCTGAGGGAAAAGAGCAGGCGAAAAAAATAATAATGTTAAGGGGAAATCACGAAGGACCGCCGGACATGCCGGTTATGCCGCATGACCTGCCTTTTTTATTCACGAAGAAATACGGCATGCGAGGTAAAGAGGTATATGAGAAACTAAAGGAACTCTGGGAGTATTTACCCTATGCTGTGCTGGTAGAAGGAAGATACTTAATGTTGCACGGGGGATTGCCCGTGAATGTGGATTCGATTGAGGATATTGCGTTTGCGCACGACTCGCATCCCGCATCGAGTAACTTTGAGGAGATACTGTGGAACGACCCGGTTGAAGGTAAAGGCGATTTCCCTTCGACAAGAGGTGCAGGCAGAATGTTTGGAGAAGATGTAACTGAGAAGGGGTTAAGGGTTTTGGGCGTGAAAACGCTAATAAGAAGCCATGAGCCTTGCGAAGGCGTAGAAGTAAAACAAGGAGGAAAAGTTCTAACGCTGTTTTCAAGAAAAGGGGCGCCATATTTTAATACACGAGCAGCGTATTTGATTCTGGATGAAACGGCGTTGCGGGATGCAAAAGACGCGGAAGAGCTGGCAAGAAGCGCTGCGAGAATATGGTAAATGGCACTGTTCAAAACGCTAATGATTTATCTATCACCGCCGAGAGCGCAAAGACCACCGAGTCTTAAGACGGTTTCAATCCGTCCTTGCGGAGTTTTCTTTTATTTATATATCTCAGGTCAATATAGTTACAGGTGAAGGAAATGGCAGAAGCCGAAGTCAGGTTTAGGGTTCCCATAGGATTGAAGGAAGAGATGGAAAAGTTCCCGGAAGTGGAGTGGTCGGAAATAGCGAAGGAAACGTTTTTGCAGGAGGTTAAGAGACAAGTTCTGCTACGGAAACTCGACAAGATTTTCGAACACAGCGAACTTACAGATGAAGATGCATTACGATTAGGGGAAGAAGTTAAGGAAGCGGGATATAAGGAACTCAAGGAAAAAGGATTGGTGTAGATAGGTAAATAGAAGAGGAAGGAAAACAAAAACAAATGAGATTAGTGGTAGATGCCAATGTCCTTTTTTCTTTCTTCAAAAGAGGGTCTTTAACAAGGAAACTCATTACCTCACCAGAATTATTGCTCTTTGCACCTGCTTTGTCATTGTATATAAAGTATAGCTTCCTTCTATTTGAGACACAGATTAACACAGATGATAAGAATCAACACGGTTAAACTAAAATAAATCTGCGTAAATCAGTGTAAATCTGTGTCCATAATTTATTTTCTGTTTTCTGCTGCCTTTGCGTTCTCCGTCTTCACGTGCTCTGCGGTGAAATTTAAGGAGTTGGCGATTTCACTGGAAAATTCGACTGTGCCATTCTTACCATTGTTTCTCTCGTGGAAATCTGTGTAATCTTGTGGTTAATACTTTTCGGAATGACTATAACTTAAATTTTTGTCAGAACAATACTATTTATTACAACTCTATACGTCATCAAACGTTCGAGTCCACGAATAGAATAGGAAACAGAAGAAATGAAAGAAGAGGATTTAAAGAGGCAAGCATTGCAGTTCAGAGAATTAGCGGGAGACGACCTTTTCTGGTTTACCGTATCGCAAAACGTTATGGCGATAGAAAAAGACAGGCGTAGATTTGAGCAGCTGGCATTGGAAATCTTAGCATTTTTCGACTGCCAGCGGTGCTGTAAATGCTGTCGTGAAATGCCCATTCATCTGAATGACGAAGCTATGGAGCGACTGTACCGGATTGACGGTGATGCACTGTTTGATAAGATGGACGAGAACGAGGTGGACAACTACCTGAAAACCCCATGCCCTTATTTAGAAGGGGACCGATGCACAATTTACGATGACAGACCAATGGCCTGCCGAATGTTCCCTTTTGTCGTTATTCGGCCCGTTCCCACACTGCAATTATGCCTTATGGGCAAGAACATCTTCGACGAATTTAAACGATTAACGCGAAAATACGGTAAAGGGAAAAAGAACCTGCGGGTGGAATGGGAGGAAGGTGCTCCGGGTGTCAGGCTGCCTGATTACCGTGGGGACATAGACAGTGAAAAAAAAGCCGTCTATGTCGCTCTCCCGATACCCGTCCTGGAGAAGTTTTTAAAATATCTGCGGATGGAAAAGAAAAGGTAAAATGAGTAATGAGAGAGGTGTTTTTAAGCCCCTAAAAGGGGGGGTAATCTCGAAGAGGGCTCTAAAGCGATTGTAGTAGTGAAGCCAAAAGGAATCGCGGATATACTCGAGAAATTCAGCAGAAAAGTGGACAGAGATGTTCTAAAAGAGTTCCTGGAGGAGAGAAGGTGATTGCCATTGACACTTCTGTTTTTATACTCAGTTTACTTTTACCTCACTCAACGAAGATAATAGAGATTTGTTCTTCTGTAATTTGCCTGAAGTCCCCATCCAGAGTTAAAAAATGGTTGCAACTATTCTCAAGAGCGGTTGTCAGATGAATCAAAGGTAAATTATATCCATGCTTCATCCAAAATCTCCAAAATCTCCTTCTTTGACACCTCTCCAACAATTCTCTTTGCCCTGGATGAAACATCGTCAAGCACAGCGAAATCTTCTAAGAATACCGTGAACCTGGCACCTTCAGAAATGTTTACTTTCCTGGTGGGTTTGAAAATACCCTTCTCGTATACCACTTCTATATTTTCCATAGATATAAGATAAGCACGAGATAAATAATATATTATAAAAGTGTATACAATACAGGGCAATGGAAGAAATAAAAATTTCGATTGCGTGGGATGTGTATAAAGTGCTATTAATGGAGAAAAAGGCGAAAGAGAGCTTAGATGATGTTATATTGCGTCTTTCAGCAAAGAATCTGTGCATAGAGGAAGTTGTTGGCACTCAGATACTTTCAAGGGAAGATTGGGATAAAGTGAAACTTGAATTGAAAAGGGTAAGCAATTTAACATTAAAGAAACTCGATAAAGAACAGGTATAAAATGAAATTGTTGGACACAAGCGTATTACTTGAGCGGGAGTAAGTGCAGGTAATTGACGATATGAAAAACTTTTTTTGAGTTTATTGCTATAATAGGTGGATGTGCATCGGCTGGCCCGTATTGAGCATGACCCGTAAGAGGTCGAGTAGAAGACGTGAAACTACTCATGGGTATTCCTGGAGTGGATTACTACCACTCCAGGAATACCCATGAGTAGTTTCACGTCTTCTACTCGACCTCTTACGGGTCATGCTC
>JAGGZZ010000170.1 GCA_021161765.1 Candidatus Methanophagales archaeon
CAATAGTTTTCCTCGATAAGAGCAATGCGGACTCAATGAGTGAACGTAAGACGTATTCAGAAGGAACAGGAATGCATCAGCTTTGTGAACTCGCAGGCGGGAACAACATAGCTATAACGGCAGAGCTTGTGGGACCATATCCAACAATAGACACAGAAAAGATTTTAGAGCAAGACCCGGAAGTTATTGTTGGACTTTCTCGCAAAGGTGGTTACAAGACCGACGATGAATCCGGGATGGAGGAAGAATATAAGAGGATACTAGAATTACCTGGATTTGGTAATATCACGGCAGTAGAAGACGAGCGTGTTTATTTAATGGATGGAAGCATCTCTTTTGGCTCGGTATATCCTGTTGGTCTCGCATACATGGCAAAGTGGTTCTATCCCGAAGAATTCGTGGATTTAGACCCGCAAGCAATACATCAGGAGTACGTGGATAAATTCTGCGGTATAGACTTCGACGTGACGGAGCATGGAGTGTTTGTGTATCCGGGGACGGAGGGAAGTTGAAGCATAAAACTTTTAAGAAAAGTTTTATCAAAAACGCTTCGCAGAACTTTTAAGAAAAGTTTTATCAAAAACGCTTTGCGGAAGTTTCTTTGATCAAACTTTCTTTGCGAAAGAAAGTTTGTTACAGAAGCAGCAAGAAGAGCCAGAGAGGGATGAAGATTATCTCCTTACCCGTTGCGATTATCTCCTTCTTAAGCACGTCCTTAGTCACGATTATCCCAAGGTTCACATTGAATGCGTGCATGAATTCTACGAGCCCTCTCGTATCGGCTGCTACGGGATGCTCACGATACTTCACTTCAACCGGGAGGACGCACATTGAATCATCATAGATAAAATCTACCTCATACTTGTTTTTCCAGTAATAGGGCACGAAAAAGACCTTTGAACAGTAGCCTCTTTTAGTTAGATGCCATGCCACGACATTTTCCGCGGATTTGCCTTCATCTCTATCAAGCGTGAGAGCCCTTCTCAGACCCTCTTCGCAGAAGAAGAGCTTCTTTTCTCGTTTCTCAACCGCCTTTTTTGCATAGGTATAGACATCCGCTATGGATATGAGCATAGAGCTGCGCAGATAATACAGATAGAGCTTCAAAGTTTCCCGGTCCACACCCAATCGTTCAGATAAGCCCCTATATGAAAACCGATTAGTAGAAAATACGGCGATCTCTCTTACCAGCTTCTCAAGCAGTAGGGGGTCCTTAACGCGGAATACGCTGACGATATCGCGGAATAGAATGAGCGAGAAATAGTCATCAACGAGAACTCTGCGCCACTGCCCCATGTCCTTAATTTTGAACCACTCGGGATAGCCACCGATATCAAAATATTGATTCAGGAGATATAAGAGCTGTTCTTTTTGTGCAATTACAGCGAAGTATGCGCGCTCTATTTGCTTAAAATTGTCAATACCTACCTGTGTGGTTTCTTCTGGTAGTGTTATTCCATTGAACAGCAGGAATTCCTTAAACGTGAGTGGAAAAACGTCTATAAACCTTATCCTTCCGGCAAGGCTCTCGGAAGCATCCTTGTAGAGCAGTGTCTTCGACGACCCTGATACAACAAACCTGCATTTTGCATGTACGTCAAGGTAGTATTTCAACTGTCGTTGCCATTCTTTCTGGACGTGTATTTCATCCAACAAGATGCATACATTTTCCTCGACTGGATTTATCCCTGTGAGTTCGTGGTATATATTCAGGATGTCGTGGATGGAATCTATTTTCCCCAGGAGGTCGTCAACTTTAACGTAGACGACTTTTTGTGGCTCGGTATCTACGTTTTTCAAGAGATGGTCAATGTACTGGTACAGTATTGTTGTCTTACCGCTCCGCCGTATTCCCGACAGGCAGACTATTCTTTCCAGCTTTTCAATCGTGCGTATTTTCTCGATGTATTCGTGTCTGACAACACCTTTGTCCGCTGGCGATACTTCGCGGGTTTGCCACCAGTAGTTTCGCGTTTTCAGGTAGCTGATTACGAACTCCTTATCCATATTGCAAATATAGTAAGCAAAGAAGATATAAAGATTGCGGTATATGTTTGCATAAAACCTTTTCTTAGAAAGAAAATGTTAATTAAGTATTGGGATGATATGTATAGTATAGGTCATATGGCACTATTTCTTTTTCTAATTGTTCAGATACCCAATCCACGAATTTAGACACTATCACATATAACTTTAGTATACTCTCCTTTTGCATATAACATCTCTTTATGTAAAACATATTCCGTCTCGAAAATTACCATACTCATCCCTTGTTATCCTTTTTTATCACCTTCCCTCACCTCACACATTCTTTACTTATGACAAATCACAATATAACTATATCGTAAAACCAGAAATGCACAAACTATTCTCCTCTTTTGCAACCCCAGTCCAAAAAGCCATTCAGGAAAAGGGCTTTTCTGTTCCTACCGAACCCCAAATCAAAGCTATCCCTTCCATAGTAGAAGGAAAGAACGTATTATTAATCGCACCAACCGCAACAGGGAAGACCGAAGCGGCACTTTTACCCGTTTTAGACGCATTAATCAAAACAGAGCGAAAATTAGCGGGAATAAAAGTCCTTTACCTAACACCGCTGAAGGCTCTGAACCGGGACATGCTTGAGCGATTACAATGGTGGTGTAAAAGGCTTGACCTGAGGTTAGGAGTAAGGCATGGAGACACATCTGCGAGGGAAAGGAAAGCTCAGGCAATGGTTCCGCCTGATATCTTGATTACAACACCGGAAACTTTACAGGCGATATTACCAGGTAGGATTTTGCGTCAACACCTCGTTTCGGTAAAATGGGTAATCGTAGATGAAGTGCATGAACTTGCCTGTGATAAGCGAGGCTCACAATTAGCACTTGCGTTGGAACGGCTTCGATACCTGAAGAACGGCGATTTCCAGCTCATCGGCTTATCAGCCACCATCGGCTCGCCGGATAGAGTGGCAAAATTCCTGGTCGGAGCACAACGTGATTGCGAGGTAATCAACGTTCCTGTATCGCGGTCAATACAGGTGGAAGTCTATTATCCAAGAGCCGATTCGCAGGATTATAAACTGGCAGGGGAGCTTTATACCTATCCGGAAGTCGCTGCTCGGTTAAGGTTGATGAAAAAGCTCGTTGAGCAGCATAAATCCACCCTGATATTCACAAATACTCGCTCGATAACCGAAATTCTCGGCAGCAGGTTCCGAGTTTGGGATTTGAACTTCCTCGTGGGTGTTCATCATGGGTCGCTGTCCAAACCGTCGCGAATTGGGGTTGAAAAGGGTATTAAAGAAGGCAAACTTCATGGTATTATCTGCACAAGTTCCTTAGAACTGGGAATAGACATCGGAAGGCTGGATTTTGTTATTCAGTATAACTCACCGAGACAGGTCACCAGACTCCTTCAGCGTGTGGGTAGAAGCGGTCATAGAATCGGAGGTATTGCAAATGGTGCGATAGTGGTTCAGGATTCCGATGATGCCTTAGAGGCTTTAGTAATCTGTCGTCGTTCTCTCGCAGAAGATTTAGAGCCCGCGGATATTCCACAGAAACCGCTTGACGTGTTGGCACATCAAATAGCGGGTTTGCTTCTGGCGAAAAGGAGATGGAGCTTTGAAGAAGCTTTGAACCTGATAAAGAAAGCATATCCGTATCGCGACCTCAAGGAGCAAGAATTAGTCACTGTTTTAAATTACATGCATTCTCGAATCCCACGGCTCGTTTGGTTCTCAGCCGAAGATAAAGTATTTCTTAGACCTACGCGGATAAAGCCTCTTTACAGCTATTATTTCGAGCATTTGTCAATGATTCCCGAAGAAAGACATTCGCTGGTCATTGACGAAGAAAGAGATAATCCGGTAGGCGTTTTAGATGAAGCTTTTGTTGCTCAATACGGCAATCCCGGGAACAAGTTCATAGAAGGTGGTCGTGTATGGAAAATACTGCACCTGTATGGCGATAGGATATATGTAAAGCACGAGGATGACCCGACGGGTTCCATCCCAAGCTGGGTTGGAGAAGAGATTCCAGTTCCTTATGCTATTGCAGAAGAGGTGGGA
The DNA here is from genome assembly GCA_021161765.1 of Candidatus Methanophagales archaeon. Classification (GTDB taxonomy): domain Archaea; phylum Halobacteriota; class Syntropharchaeia; order Alkanophagales; family Methanospirareceae; genus QEXZ01. The sequence goes on from JAGGZZ010000170.1 coordinate 4,055, forward strand.
ACGATGCGTGGATTTGTGGAGAAAGAGCTTGAAACAGGTAGTAGTGTTGAAGAAATAGAGATAGGAAGAGAACTCATAAAGAACTATCCATGCAGCGAGGGGACCATCACCAGTGCTTTGGACGAAGTTGTCCAGCAGGTGAAAAGAGGTTATCCCGTGCCGACTGACAGGCTGTTGACACTCGAAAGATGGAATGAGTATATAATTCTACACTGCTCGTTCGGGCTTCTTGCAAATAGAACTTTAGCCATGCTCCTTGCTACTGTACTATCCGACAGGATAGGTGCTCCTGTGGGTGTGCAGCAGGACCCTTACCGGATAATGCTCAGAACAGAAGAAACGGAATTGGAGCCGGAAGATGTCGAGGAGATTATCCGTGGTTTATCGACGGAATCAATTGAAAAGCTCGCCTTGAAAGCATTAGTCCGAAGCAGGTTATTTAAACGCAGGTTTATCCATGTGGCACGGAGATTCGGAGCTTTGGCAAAGGATGCATCGCTAAGCGATCTTGACCTGGATAACCTGATAAGGAGTTTTGAGGGCTCTGCGGTATTTGATGAAGCTATTAGAGAATCCCAGGATAAGGATGTGGATATAAACCAGACTGCAAGGCTTTTAAAGCGGATAAACGAGGGTGAGCTGAAAATCGCGGTAATAAAAGGAGATGAGGTCAGTCCTATTGCAGGGATTGTCGAGGTAATAAAAAGGGGATACGAGCTAATCCCACCGGAGAGGATGCATCGGGTCATAATAAAATACGTGAAAGCAAGGTTGTTAGATGAATCCTTGACTTTTGTATGCACAAATTGCTGGCGGTATGTAGAGGTAAAGCGAATAAACGATGTGGAAACGGAAAAGATTCAATGTCCGGAATGCGAATCGAACAGGATAGGTGCGTTAAAAGCGGATGAGAACGAGGTCAGGAAGGAAATACGCAAAGGTAAAAGTAAAAGCAAAAAACCAGGGAAGTTGTTTAACGAAGCGATAAAATCGGCTGAGTTGATTTCAACCTACGGTAAGGCGGCTTTGCTTACTTTGGCGGGTAAAGGGATTGAACTCGATGATGCTGCGGAGATTCTGAAAAAGGAAAGTGCGGTAAATGAACACCTCGTGGAACTCATAATCGAATCGGAAAAGGAGGTTTTGAAACGCAGGTTTTACAAGCGTAAGACGGCAAAAGTCAAAATAGCGGTTTAATTTTTATCATCCATGTTAATTAAGCCCTTTCAAGGCTTGCGGGAATGCGGGCAGAGCCCCCTTAGCGTTAATCTGTGTCAACAATTTAGTTTTTTAAGAGTAGAAAGAAGAGTTTAAATTGATACACGGGGTAAAACCAAAGTGAAACTAATATTTCACGTTGACATGGACAGTTTCTTTTCGGCGGTTGAAGTAAGAGAGAATCCCGAACTGAGGGGATTGCCGGTAATCGTAGGAGGGCACAAAGCGGGAGAAGAAAAAGCGGTTGAAGAACCCGATAAAAGAACAAGAGGCGTTGTAAGCACGTGCTCCTACGAAGCGAGAGAATATGGCGTCCATTCGGCAATGCCTATTTCTCAGGCATACAAACTATGTCCCGATGCGAAGTTCCTACCCGTGAATATGCCGTTATACAAACGTGTGTCGAGAGAACTAATGGCTATTTTGAAGGAATACGCCGATAAAATAGAGCAAGTGAGCATTGACGAGGCTTTTCTCGACGTCAGCACGAAAGTGCACGATTGGAACAGCGCAAGGGAATATGCACGGATGATAAAGCGGGAGATACAGGAGAAGGAAGGTTTAACGTGCTCTGTTGGCATCGCTCCAAACAAAACAATCGCGAAGATAGCATCGGATTTCGTGAAACCTGATGGTCTGACGGTTGTAGAAGAAAAAAACGCCAGGGCATTCTTGGCTCCTTTACCTGTGAAAAAGATTCCCGGTGTGGGTCCAAAAACAGAGGAGACATTAAAAAGGATGGGCATCGAGCAGGTAGGGCAGCTTGCGAGCTGTGACGTCCAAAAACTCGTTGCTAAGCTCGGTAAATATGGCACGAGGCTTCATCTAATTGCAAACGGAATAGATGAAAGCGAAGTGGAAGAGGAATGGGAGCGTAAGTCTTTAAGCCGGGAGAGGACTTTCGCTGAGGATACGAAAGACGCACAGGTATTAAATGACTGCGTGGATGGGTTAGCGGAAGACGTTTATAATGCGATACAGCGTGAAGGTTTTGTTTTTAAAACGGTCTCGATAAAAGTCAAGTTTGAAGATTTTGCTGTATGCACGAGGGCTAAGACGCTAAAATCATTTCATTCTGAGTTAAGCACGCTCAGAAAAGCGGCGAAGGAATTGATGGCGGAATTTAGTGCAGGAAAGGGAAATGGAAAAGGAAAGAAAATAAGGTTGGTGGGCGTTCGTGTGTCGAATTTGGGTGTGGTTGACGAGAGGCAAAGGAGGATAGTATAGTTATAGGCTTCTTTGCACTCAAATAACCTTTCACACTTTTATACTTCTTTCAACCACCTCTCGTATATCCTCCGAAACTTTCTCCTTTTCCCTATCGCCATCTACTATGAATGTGTTTTTGAAGTGATTCTCAACCGCTAAGAATTACTTAATTATGACCACGGTTTTCCCAATTCTCCACTGTATTATTACCAACAATGTTGGGAATACTAATCCAATTAGATACAATTTAAAGGTTAACAAATTCTCTAAAGCACAGATTCCCCCTATGAGTAAATATAGGGATATAATAACCCCTGCCCAGTATTTTTTGATAAAGATCGCAGTAAGAGAAATTGCACTTTTAATTTTCCTTGCGAGATCAAATTTTCCTTTCAGAACAAGGACATCGTCATGTAATTCAACCGAGTCATAGTTTTTGATATTAACTATGTGATTCAAGAAAGAGGTTAAACAAAAAAGAGCATCGTGTGTAGCCCAAAGAGTTAACTCATTAACATTCCGATGTTTCCAGCCGCCTTCTTTTGTTTGACTCTTAATTAACCGATCAATTCCTCTAAAAACTTTCCCGTTTAGTACCCCACAATTCAATAGTGCAATAATCACCCAAGGTGTCACAAAATGATTCCAAACTATCCGTGTCCATTTTTCGGGTGCTATTTCTAAATCATAGTGTTCAAGAAGATTTGCAGTTTCTTCATGTAAATCCCACATGCTTTCTTTATCCCATTGCTCATTGAGCCATCGTAGAGACTTTGATATAATATCCGACTCGGCAGAGATCCTACATTGCCTCAACACGAATATCACAAAAGCCGTGTGAAAAGGTGTGCTTTTTTCGTCTCGAGGTAATTCCCCCCAACATCCGTCAGCGGTTCGAGCATCTTTAATCCAGTTGATACCTTCACTTATAATTGTCTGATATTTTCTACTGTTAGTTGCTGACAACGCCCATATCGCAAGAGCAGTTGCGTAAATACGACTGGCTGTTCCCTTAATAGGTCCCCATCCCTTGTCGTCATTTCTATTGTTCTCGAGCCATTTTGCGCCTTCCGTAATTATTTCCTGTGCTTTTTCATTTTTTCTACTTCTTATTCCTAACAAAACCCATGATGTACTTTCTACAATGGGAAATTCACTCAGTATTTTGATAGTGAATCCACCATCTTTGAATTGTTCGTTCTTCAATAAGTTGATTGCTAATGGAAGTTTTGTAAAATCTTTATTAGAGTATGCAAAAGAGGCTATACCTTGACTTGTTGCCACTGCGCCTATCTTGTTGTCAAATATAAACTGATGCCACCCTCCTATCTCCTCGCCTCCTCTGTTACTGGTAACGCTTTTAAAAGTGTCTATCAAAGTGTTTATCGACTTATTAATAG
>JAGGZZ010000254.1 GCA_021161765.1 Candidatus Methanophagales archaeon
GAGGAAAGTGCCCGTAGGAGGTGTGACAGCATAAGGAAATAGGGAAATAAAGGCTCTATGCACGCAGCGTACCGATGCCATCCTCTGCTTAGCGTAGATTCTTAAGGGTTTTTCATGGATGCTCAATGTTCATTCTATCAATAGCAGCCCGAAAAGGGTTATTTCTTGATACGGCGATGTGAACACTTCTGCTTCGTACCCTACCTTCCTCACGGTCTTGAAAACATCTATTCCACATGCCTCCATAGAGGGCCTCGCTCTATCCTGATGTTTACAGAATCTCTTTGGTGCCTGGTCAAGGGGTTTATCTTGCTCCGGTATGCATGGGTCACAGTAGGAGCAGGGGAGCGCATCCATTGCGAACGCCTTGTAATATCCTGATAGGTAAGTGTGTCTTTCTAATTCAAACATTGTATCACTTATCTTCTTGATGGCATCCCAGAGGAAATGGTGAAGATGGCGCGGTGGGACATCCAAATTGGGCTTTACATCCTCAAATCTCGTGATAAGCGCTTTTTCATACCTTTTTATGAGTCTCCTCGTCTCTTCTGGCGTTGGTGTATAGGGCGGGCAGTTCAGATGCTTACCATAGCCTCTACATCCATACCTGCATTTCCACCGCACCCAATCCGCTACTTCTATTTCGTCTGCGGGGATAAGTTTGAAATCACCGTGTATTCTTCTTAATTCCTGCAACAGTGCATCTAAATCTTCTTTCATCTCTGCTTTAAATTTTATTATTATAAAAAGAAGAGGCTTTACGAAAACTTCTTTTCGTTTCATAATTAATTAATTAATTCAGAAGCAAGGATGAATCTCATAGGTCGCATCCTTTTCCTTTAAGCCGAGAACAAAAGAAAAATGAGGGTTAATCAATCCAGCAGCTTTAAATTCTGCAATCCCTAAAAAGATATTCACCGCTTTTCCAGCTCAAATCTTTTCCTTCTGGAATGATTAACCGCCTTTCACTTGCAATAAGTATAACCTCCTCAGCATTTTCACCTGTTAGTCTCCTTATGTGCTCATACGGGATATCGCTATTACTATTACTATTAAGGGATTCGTAAAGAATATCCGCTATATGAGCTGCGTAATCGGATATGGGAATTTGCCTTATGGCATTTCTTAAGTTTTCCTCTGATTTCATATCAGTGCGAATATCATCAACTCCCCCTGCTTTCCAGGAAATCCGCAAGCTCCTCGACACCCTTCAACTCAAAATTGAGCGCTTCACCAACTAAGCCATTTCTAAATACTCTTTTATCCTCCGGTATGACGGATACAACCTTATTTTGATCCAATTCTCCTTCGTTTAGTTTAAGCATGCGCAATAAATCAGCAGATAAAGCATTAAAGGGGCATGCACAACCTTCGCCGAAATCGCGAATCTTGCCTATTGCGAGCAGATTTATCCTTCCCTTTTTGCTCATGTAATCCCCCGGTATGTCACTTGCTCTTATCCCTTCCGCGAAAACACTGAATCTTTCCCCTTCCCCTCCCTTCGACTCCAACAGCTTCTCGGCAACCATTCTCTTACCGCCGAAGTGCACTGCGAAATCTTTTGGAAGCTCCATTCCAAGCTGAATATGCAGTCCGAAGTTTGATTCGTCATTATCTACCACGATGACTTTGTATCCCTTCTTTGCAAGTTCTATCGCAAGCAGTGCTGTTACTGAACTCTTTCCACAGCCCCCTTTGCCACATATCAGGATTTTCATTGTATATAACGTATAACTTCCTTCTATTTAAGACACAGATTTACACGGATTTACGCAACACCTTTTCTTTTTCAAAAAAAGAAAACCTGTGCTAAAAGAAAAACAAATTTTGTAACTACTTACCCCTGTGTCAATCCCATAGAACCGACTGAAGGAATAAATGGAGACCCACTAAGCGCATCGTGAATAGCATCGAGGACACGACACCCGTTCTTCCGCGCTGTAGAGATATACCCACGAATACTACAGAACGCATCCGCCCCATCAGCAGTTCGGAAGGTGCCTGACACTTTCTGTTTCACTTTCATCATACGTATATCCAGCTCAGCCAGATTGTTGTCAAAGGGCACATTAAAGTCATGCATAAATGCCAACACTTCCTGCTTGTGTTCCTTTAAGCGGTCAAGTAGATTTTTTGGTGGAGATTGTTTGGCTCTGCCCCGTTTTCCTGGTTCTTTCGGAGGTGGCGGATTTCTTTCGAGTCCGGTTTTAATGATCTTGCCGTATCGTGCTTCATATACCTTGATCTTTTCAGGATCGAGGTGATCACTGTACTGTCGGACCAAATCCACTTCTTCCTTGATATCAATCAAGCAGAGAATCATTTTTTCTGCCCACTCCTGCCCATATTGCTCGTAGACGAATATGAGGTCACGCAGGTGGTGTGCATTGCAGAGAGCGTGCTTTAAATAGTCGTATCCAAAGTAGGGACTCCAGTGATCATGCACCGCCGTCCCACCAAACTCGGGCAAAATCCCTATCGAGTCCATTGCCTCCCCGCCACGTTTCTGATGCACAGTATAATACGTCAGATTAGGTGTACAAGCAACATGCAGCCAGTTCAATTTGTTCTCCACCTGCAAACCCGTTTCATCGAAGTTGACTACATCAGCGTTTATCAACTGCTCTTTAATCGCCTCGTTAGCGGGTTTTACGCTCTCTGCGCAGGTTGTGTTCGCCTGAAGTGTAATTGCTTCAGAGGGGCGATGGCCGACAACATCCTCGAAGAATTCGCTGATGCGCTCCAACGGGATGAATTGGTAGTTGTTCAGGTATACTGCCAGCGCTTTAACGCGGCTGCCATATTGCACTGATGCGGTCACGTCATGAGGAAAAGAAGCGGTATTCACCGTGCCACAGCAGGAGCATATCTTGACCTCTGCCTGATGCTCGGTTACTTCCAGTTGTATGGGCGGAATGTCAAAGACCTGACGTTTCTGATAACCCACAACTTCGGTATCTTCGAGAGTTACGCCGCACACAGCGCACTGCCCGACCTTGTGTACCTCTGTGTGGTCAGGTTTTTCCGATGGTTCCAAAGTATGACCTTTATGCCCCTTTTGCCCGCCGTTTTTTCTCAAGCTTTTGGTGCGGGGCTTTTTGAAGCCATCGCTGGAAGGGGGCTTGCTGCTGTTCTTGCTGTTTTTGTTCAAACTATCCTGCTGTGCCTGCAATTCCTGAATGAGCCGCTCAACAAGTTGAATAATCGCCTCTTCTCCTTGCCGGTAGGCTGTACGAATTTCGTCACGGGTAGGTCATCGCATTGTTCCTCCATCAACCGAAACGTTTTATTTACAACTATTGGGATGGATAATATAAAGTCTTATCCGCAATAAATTCGTAGTGGGTGAGTAGTTACCCTTTTAATTTGAAAAGGATACAATTTTTTCTTCATACGTTTTATTTGTGCGACAGCGTTGTAGAACCCTTCATCTTGCTTTAGCATGCCTGACACGCCACACATGGAGGGTGTGCCTCTCTTCTAATTTTCTGCAAATTTTGTAATACAGTAAGAGCAGTATAACAATAATCGTGATTACCATCAATAGATAGGAAGAAGGTCGAAGATATGGAAACACCCCTACCAGCATGACATTGCCTACACCATGTGCAATGATTGGAGCCGTGAGGCTTCTGGTTTTATAATACAGATAACCAAATATCATACCCATGAAAAAAACAAGTGCAAGCTCAGAGATAGAACGCCATGCGAGATGCATCACGCAGAACACCGAACTTGCTAAGACGAGCCCTGCTGCCGGACCAAAAGCGTGTGTCAAGTCACGCTGTATCACTCCTCTGAACAACAGTTCCTCACCAACACCCACAAAAAGGACCCAGTAGACAAGATTCCCGATAAGATTTCCCGACTCAAAGGCTGAAAATGTGAGTGCGGGTTTCAAGATGACGGATTCTACTGTTCCAAACGTGACCGCAATAAGGAGACCAATAAGCGAATATTCTACAAATCTTTGCTTTTTAAACCCTAGTTCTTCAAAACTGAGCTTCTTCTGATGGACGTGATAAAAACAAATTCCCATGATAGCGGCATAAACACAAGGAAGTAGATACGCCGGATTTAAGAAGAACCAGGGAAGAGAAGAAGTAAAAAGAATGCAGATTAGCACGAGTGCAAGGGATTCCGCGGAGTCAACAACTTTGGCGTTCATCTCTTTTACCGAGATCAGCAGATATATTCCCGTGACGGTGAAGAGCGCAAATATGATGCCATAAGTCACGTCATGGTAAACAAGGATATATTCAGAGAGCAAAATGGAAATGAGTATACCGAGGATTAATATCCAGTTGCTTATGCGAGCCATGTTTTTTTTCTCACCTACCAAAATATGTTGCCTCCTCGATTGGTGCTGACATGCCCTCCTTATAAACGGCAAATGAAATCTCTCCTCCGGCTGTTCTCTCGGGATGGATGTGATGGGCGTAGGTAAACACCCCTCCTTCGCGGAGCAACACTTCTTCGGTGTCGTTCTTTCCGTCTACCGTCACCGTGACCGTGTAGTTCATGTCCTTCTGCTCGTGATTGACGATGTCAA
>JAGGZZ010000051.1 GCA_021161765.1 Candidatus Methanophagales archaeon
AAAACACTTTTTCTTTAGAAAAGAAAACCTGTGCTAAAAGAAACACCTTTTTGCTTCGCAAAAACATCTCTGGAGTTCTCAGTGGGATAGAATGGGGGCAGGATAGAAAGGTGTGAAATGAGCGAAATGAAAAAGGCAAATTAAAAATTAAAAACTCTCTCTGCATCGTCAACGAGCATGTGGCCCTTGTTGTGAATAAACATTATCCTCTACATCCTCTGTCTGCGTTCTCCGTGAACTCTGCGGTTAATCTGACAATAGCGTGGTGATTGTGGAGAGTGTGTCAGACGGAGACTTAGGTTCAATAATATCAGGGATAAACAACACCGCGGGTGTGACAAAAATGAGTTGGTTCTCAGCCACCGGAATGACCGGCGACTTCGTCTTCGCTTATGTTACTTTGAATGCTACTGGTAGCGCAGACGAAACAAGTGAACTGAACCTTACTGTTAAGAAGTTGGTTGACACAGGCAACAATCCGATTGCACATACGGTTGATGAAGGTATGTTTACAGCGAGTGCTGGACCCCCGCTTACACCAACATCGCCACAGACAACACCAACACCAACAGCAACAGCAACAGCAGCTTTGCCAACGTCCACTCCTACACCAACATCAACTCCCATGGTAACACCAACGCCAGTGACAACGACGCCAACAACCGCACCAACAACGGAAGCACCAATAGCAACGCCTCCGCCTAAAGCAACACCAACACCAACACCAACACCACCGTGCTTCGAAGCGGTATTCGCCATTGCGGGCTTGTTAGCAATCGCGTATCTGGTACTGAGAAAGAAGAAGTAAAAGCGAAAAGCAAAGAAGCAAAACACAAAAAGCATAAAAGTTTTTGGGGGATGTTTTTTTTATTCCCTTTTTATTATTTTTAATTAACCACGAGATTACACAGATTTCCAAAATAAATTATAGACACAGATTAACGCAGATTAACACTCGTGGACTCTGCCCACGCTCCCCGCAAGCCCTGAAAGGGCTTAATGATAAGAATCAACAAATACGGTTAAACTAAAATAAATCTGCGTAAATCCGTGTAAATCAGTGTCTTAAGAAATGAAAAGAGCGAACATAATCGTAAAGGGAAAGGTACAGAAAGTTGGATATAGAGATTTTGTCCGGGATAAGATAAAGTATGGCGGTGTGCCGGAGGAACTTGGCGATAGACTTGGTGCGGCACTTCTTTATCTGGGCGCAACGAATCAAAAGATAGAGGCGGGTTTTCAAGATGGTAGCAGGGAAGATAGATGAGGGAAGAGAGGAGAATAAACAGGGGTTTAGTACGCTACGCTTGGGGGAAAGATGGATAGGATGCTGGAAAAGCAAGAAGATACAATTGAAGCGATAGACCGAAGTAAAGACGAAATTGTCACCGAAATTTTCTTTTAGCAGGTCGGATGAGCTGCTATTTTTAACGGCATTAATCTTTTCATCTGTGTTAATCTGTGTCAATAATTTTTTAGCCCCGCTATATCAAATACCAAATACCCCTCGCTTCTCAATTTCTCTTTCACTTCATCATCAATTTTCTTTGCTATTATTCCAAAATGTTCCTCTCTCACGTTGTTAAACCAGTTGACGAATGCGGATTTTTGTTTAAGCGCATCTAAAATCCTCGTGGCTTCTTTTTCTTTTTTGACCTCACGCCATTTAACTTCAAAGAATGCTATTTGCTTCGTATGTTCGTTTAAAGCAATTAAATCAATTTCCTTATCCTTGTGCCACCACTTCCCAATTCTAAAGAACTGAAAGGGCAAATTAAAAATATTCTTTGTTATACACTCTTTTGCTAAATCCTCAAAAACTGTTCCAACATACCTATTAAATTCTTTTTCTATCGCGGAAAACTCCATTACACCAAGCTCTATCTCTTCTTTGTATCTGTGGACGAATTTCAGCCAGAAATGAAAATAATTATCCGGAATCTTGTAAATCCCCCTCTTCCCCGCTCTTATTACTGGATATGTCTTCTTTATTAAACCCATGTTCTCTAATACTCGTAGATACTTCGGTAAATTCGTCACGTCAACCTTTGATTTAGATGAAATTTCAGAAAGAGTCGTTGCTCCTTCGCTTATCTGCTCCATTATGGATAAATATACGTAGGGTTCTCTCAACTCGTCCTTAAGCAATCGCTCTGCATCATCAAACAGTATATGGTCTTTGTTGAAAAACATTCTGTTTACGTTCTCTTCAAACATTAAAGAAACGTTAAAGTCCTTCAAATAGGCTGGAACTCCTCCAGCACATGCATACACCTTTACCAGATCGTCGATGCTGAATTTTTCGTAGAATTTACAGGCATCCGGGAAAGAAAAGGGCAAAACTTTCAGTCTTAAACTCGCTCTTCCATAAAGTGGATTTTTATAGGATAGCAAAGAATCCATCGTGCTTATTAGAGAGCCGCAAACGATCAATAATACTTTTGACCCCGGAAGGATTTCATCCACGATGTACTGAAATTGAGAAGAGATTTTATCTTTTTCTCGTTCTACCCAGTAGGAGAATTCATCTATTGCGATGATTATTCTCTCGTTTTTAAATCGCATGCATACCTGTTCAAAGAACTCTTCCATGTCTCTTGCTTCTATAAAAACGTCAAACTTCCTGTTGAATTTTTCCACAAATCTCTCTGACTCCACCTCGATTTTATTTTTCTCGCAGAGGAAATAGAAAGCCCTTTTTCCTTCTATAACCTTTTTTATAAGTTCGGTCTTCCCAATCCGCCTCCTTCCGTAAATCACGGCAAACTCGGATTTATTGCTTTCATATTTCTCCTCAACTTTCCTTAGCTCTTCTTCCCTGTCCAGGAATTTTGATATCATGATATTTAGTATTACAACACTAATATTTAAATTTATTATAGAGCTACTACAGATTAATGATGGAGACAAATTCGACTGTGCCGCTTAAGAAGACTCCCCTTTAATACGCGACCTCCTGCGGCAGTGCTCCCTTATTATATCTGACCTGCTTATCATGCCGACCAACTCTTCCGAAACTTTCCCTTCTTCACGCTCTCTTTTCATTACCGGCAATCGCCCTATATTGTACGTATCCATCTTATGCAGAACGTCCTCCAGGAACTCATCCGGATATGCCACAATTACGTCCTGTTCCTTTATGCATGTCAATCCCACCTTCCTGTAACCCGCTCCTTCCCCCCTTTGCTTTTCTAACGCCATTATGGTCGTTATGCCGACCATCTTCCCGTTCTCATCAACCACCGGGTAAGTCATGTGCCCCGTCTTCTCGGCAAAATAAAGCGCTTCTTTTACTGTATTATCTGCCGGAATGGTCAGCACATCCTTTGTATATGCATCCTTCACTTTTATCCCCTCGAGTATGTCCACCATGAACTCTCTACTGTGTGCTGGTGATTCTTTCCTTACCTCATATTGCTCTGGATAAATTGTCCATCTCCCTACCAGCGAATAAGCAGGAATTATAGCAAGTAGAGCAGGAACGAACAGCGTATAAGAACCTGAGATTTCACACACGATGAAAAGCGCGGTAAGCGGTGCATTAGCAGCAGCACCGAAGAAAGCTGCTGCGCCAATAAGTGAAAATACCCACGGGTTCCCTACCGTTTCTGGGAAAAAAAAGCTGAGGATTTGTCCTATTGCTCCTCCTAAAGCCGCACCCATGGTTAAAGAGGGTATAAATGAGCCTCCGCTACCTCCAGACCCTAAGGTTAAAGCAGTTGCTGCGATTTTTGCAACGGCAATGAATGCTAAAACGCTCAATGTAAGCTCGCCATAAAATGCTAATTGCATAAATCCATACCCACCACCAAATATTCCGCTCGCTATTCCTATTCCCTTTTCTACCTCATGTCGTGGATTAACGATGAGATAACCGATGAGGAAAAGCATACCAAGCAGAAGTCCGCCTATTCCTGGTTTGAGATAATCAGGAATCTTCAGTTTCCCGAAGAAAAACGACCTTAATATCTCCAGCAGTTTGGCAAATGCAATAACAAAAGGAACGCATGCTATTCCAAGAACAAGGAACAGAAGCAACGAAAAAGGTGTTAAAAGGGCTGCAATGTCATATTCTCCTATTTCATAAAGGTGCCCCAGTCCTAAGAAGGAACAGGAGACGATGTAAGCCGTGATAGAACAAATTATCGCGGGAACCAGTGCCTCTACTTCCATATCTCGCTTGTACAACGTTTCAATACCAAAGAAAGCACCACCAAGCGGCGATTTGAAGATTGCTGCTATTCCCGCTCCTGCTGCCGCCGATACTATCTTCCTTCTTTCTCTCTCCTCTAATTTAAAAAATCTGCTGAAAACCGAACCTATCGTCCCGCCCAGCATTGCACTCGGTCCTTCTCTTCCCGCGCTCCCGCCGGAGCCAATCGTCAGCACTGAGCATATTCCTCTTACTAAACCGGTCTTGCCTTTTATTACTCCCTTTTCGTTATGGAACCCATCTATGAACACATCGGTTTCGTGCAGTTCGGGCTTATCAACCGGAAGGAGTTTGTATTTTATTAGCCCGCATATCAACCCTCCCAACGCTGGAATAAGGGCTAACAGAATCAATAAAAATGGATTGGCGAAGGCATCCCCTAAGAGAGGAGTGAAAGCGAAGAAATGCGGTTCATTTTCCGGTGATGGTGGATAGTAACCGCCGAGGAATTCTAAGAACAGTGGAGCGAAGAAATTCAAGGCGAAAAAAAAGCCTGCGATGGCAAGACCAACTAAAACACCTGTGATTGCATAGTAGATGGTCTGTTTAGCCCATGTTCCAAAATATCTTATCTCTCCTGCCATTTTTTAGCCCTTCCCGTTTGAAAAATCTCTCTATTACCCCCCTGCCCTTTCTCTTAATAAATCTATGCCTGTGATTTTCTCTATTCTTTGCCCCGGAACTGTACTGCTCGCATGAGGTCCGTCCTGGAGATGATGCCTGCCATCTGTCCTTCCGCCATAACAATCAAGCGACCTATGTTCTTGCTGGACATTAGTTTAAGGACATCGGAGGCATCCACATCCGGCCCGATTGTGATTACCTCTCTTTTCATAACCTCCTCGACCCTGGTAGTGTCTCGCTTCGAGGCAGGTATCTGCCGGACGTCTCCAAAGGTTATCACTCCAAGTACCGGAGAACTCTGCTCTTCTTGCACCGGATAGCCTATG
>JAGGZZ010000085.1 GCA_021161765.1 Candidatus Methanophagales archaeon
ATTTACACGGATTTACGCAACACTTTTTCTTTTTCAAAAAACACTTTCTTTCTAAAGAAAGAACCTGTGCTAAGAAAGTATAGTTCTTTTGGTAAAGTTAACTTTCTTTTTGAAAGAAAGGTTTGTGTTAATTTGCGTTAATCTGTGTCTCTAATTTACTTTCTGTTTTCTTGTGAAAATCTGTGTAATCTTGTGGTTACTTTTCGGAATGACCATAATACCCCCCCTCTCACATTATAGCTCTCGCTATTCTTCTTATACCGATAACCGACGGCGCATCGTCAGGTAAATCCACGATTGGCACGCCTTTAAAGTCATATTCCGGGATTAACGGGTCAAAGGGTATTATTTCCTCTATGGTGAGACCGTATTTCTTCGCTTCTTCTATTATCATCGCCTCCATGCCCTCTGGTATTTTATTCGCTATGTTCATCATTTGCTTCACATCGGCATCTATTTCCTCGGCAATCCGCCTGAGCCGCAATGCGGTTTTTATGCTCTTCAGCGTTGTGTCCAGCACGACAAGCATCACGTCAACGTCCCTTGTCGTTCTTCTGCTGAGGTGCTCCAGGCCCGCTTCGCAATCTATTATCGTGTAATCGTAGTTCTTCGTCAGCGTGTCTATAATCATTCGTATAATGTGATTTACCGGGCAGTAGCAGCCCGGTCCCTCTGGGCGGCCCATAACCAGCAGGTCATACTGCTCCTCCTCTTCTATTATCGCCGCTATTTTACCCTCGAATTGCGACCTCACGTCTAACGTAACGTCCCGATGCTTATCCTCCAGCAAACTTTCTCTTATATCGCCTGCCGTCTTATTATACGACATACCAAGTGCCTCAGGCAAGTTTGAATCGGCATCCGCATCCACGGCTAATATGCAAACGTCCTGACCTGCTGCAAGTTTCAGTATTTCGGTGATTAACCGTGCGGAAATAGCTGTTTTCCCTGTTCCCCCCTTTCCCGCTACCGCGATTATTTTACCTTTTCGCATCATATCATAAGATTCTCCTCGTTTGGGTTCAAAGTTCAGAGTTGTACAAGAAGGCGTGGTTTGTTTGTTTCTTCCGGTTATCTAACCGCGGCTAAGCCCGCGGACATTCTAAACCGCCAATTGAACTCTCACCTTCGTTTCACCTCTTTGTTACCGCACCACCCAGAATTGCACCTAAAAATGCTCCTGCACCTGCAGCGATTAAGGGTAATGCAAACGTCAAGATTACATTAGCACGAGCGTTTCTCCTTTTCTTTTTTACCACAAAAGTTACGTCCGTTTCTTCAATCATTTGTTTTATCGTTTCTACATTTGAGGGCCTGTGGTCCGTCTCTAATAATTTTGGTTCAATGCCCCACCATCTCAAAAAACCCTCAACAAAATCTACTAATTTTGCATCCTCAAGTTCTGCCGAATGGCTAAAGAAAGCCGAGCATCTTGGAGGTTCTGCAATCATTTCTATTTTCTTTAATTCCCTGTCTAACAGTAAGGGTGTGTAACATACAGGGCAAAAAGTTTTGAATGTACTTGGATATTCTTGGCTGACGCTTAACTCTAAAGGTGTTCCACATTTTGGATTGGGGCACTCAAATTCATATTTCACTTCCATTTCCTCAAGGTATTCCATATCTTGTATTTCCACAGCACTTTCTCCCTCGACAATCTTCCACCCTTCATCCCAATTATCCTCTGACGTTATATCTTCAGGGGCGGTATCTTCCCAGTTCTTAATCTTTTCTTTCATTTTTCATTTATATACTTACCTCTTACTTTTATATAACTTTTTCATCTGCTTATTTGCATCATATGCAGTAATTGGACGCACTCTATACCTTCCTTTATCTTCTACAACAATAAAAAGAATTCTTCCAAATGTCACTTTAACTATTAAATAAAATTGCTTACGGGAAGGATACGAGAAAATTAACTATTTCTCATCTTCCGGCTCAGAGAGCCTTCTTTCTAACCTTTTTATCCTCCCCGCATTGAAAATTCTATATAATCCAAACCTGTTTACTTCCCTCGGTGACTGGATTTCATTCTCAAATCCTTCGACCCGCATTTCCTGCATCGTGTCGCTCTGAGCGCATTTCTTGCATTGCAGTCCATGCATATCTTCACACGGAAGAGTCTTGCTTCCGCCTCCGGGAATCTTGCCATTTTCGCTTCTCACCTCTCCTCTGTATATCTATTCTATACTTCTTTAGTTATATATACAGCATAAAAACCTTTAAATATTTTCATAAATAGAGGAGAGATAAAAAACTAAATTGTTGACACCGATTAACGCTCGTGGGCTCTGCCCACGTCCCCGCAAGCCCGGAAAGGGCTTAATTAACACAGATGATAAAAATTAACCGTGTTCAACGTAAAAAAAATAAATCCGCGTAAATCAGTGTTAATCCGTGTCTTAAATAGAAGGAAGTTATACTTTATATACAATGACAAAAATAAAAGTTGGAGTATTAGGTGCGACCGGAAGCGTAGGGCAGCGATTTGTGCAGCTTTTGGACGGACACCCCTGGTTTGAACTCGAATCGCTGTTTGCTTCTGAACGAAGTGCGGGTAAGAAATACCGCGATGTATCGAAGTGGTTTCTTCCATCTGAGATGCCCGCGGAAGCAGCGGAGATGGTAGTGCAATCGCTGAACGATGTGGATACTTCAGAGAACGAAGACATCGCAATTATGTTCTCTGCTTTGCCCGGCTCGGTTGCAAGCGAGGTAGAGAAGAGATGTGCACAGGCAGGATATTGCGTGGCAAGTAATGTCTCGGTGCATAGAATGGAGCCTGATGTGCCTCTGATCATTCCCGAGATAAATGCCGACCACTTAGCATTAATCGAGGTGCAAAAAGAGAAGCGGGGATGGGATGGATTCATCATAACAAATCCTAACTGTTCGACCATCGTCATGGCGTTGAGTTTGAAACCGCTGATGAGATACGGGATAAAAGAAGTGCGAGTGTCAACTATGCAGGCGGTATCGGGTGCGGGATATGCAGGTGTGCCTTCAATGGCGATTCTGGATAACGTGATACCGTTTATAGAAAGCGAAGAAGATAAGATGGAAAGTGAACCGCTGAAGATTCTCGGCACCGTGGAAAAAGAAGGTTCAGGAATAAAAAACGCCGCATTCAACGTGTGTGCTTCCTGTCATCGCGTTCCCGTGATGGATGGTCATACCGAGGCGATATGGGTAAAGTTCAAGGAAGGCGTAACTGAAGAGGAAGCAAAGAAGGCGTTTAAGGACTTCACCACCGACATAAAAACGCCTTTTGCTCCTGAGAAGCCTATAATACTGCGTGAGGAGCAGGATAGACCGCAGCCCAGATTAGACCGTGATGCCGGGAGGGGTATGAGTGTATCGGTAGGGAGAGTAAGAGCAGGAAGAATGGAGAATGAGGTGAAGTACATTGCACAGGGTCACAATACGGTACGAGGTGCTGCGGGTGCGTCCATATTGAATGCTGAAGTACTGGTGGCGAGGAAATACGTATAAAATCCTAATTTTATTCGGCTTTTTATCGAACACCTAATATTTTTAGGATTACCTATTTATCTGCCTAACAAAGACATTGAATGGCTGCGTATAACTGAAGGCATCTGCAAGTCGGTGCCTGTGATGTACAGTGATAACAGCGTAGGTCCCAATGCCATAACTGACCGAGTTCAGGTTCATAGTCGGCCGATACATGCGAATTCACTCGAGAATATAGTCAAGCAGGTGGTTGAGAAGGTGACAAAACGTAAGGCATATGTCATAACCGAGGGTACGGCAGGCTATATCTTGAACCTATGAATCGTATGGAGGAGGAGAAAAAAGATGAACAGAAGAATAGAAATATATTTTTTCTATATCTTACTGGGTTTGTTATACTCCGTAGTCAAGGTGATTTGCTATATCAACGGTCTTGTTTACCTGCGTGGAGTGATATATGGGGTAATCGCAGGTGTTTCGACAATCAGCGTTGGGATTCTCGCACTCAAAGAGTATGATGGAGCGGATAAGCCAGTGTGGCACTGACTGGCTGCTCTGATACCTCTGATTATCATTCCACTTACCCCCATTGTTATGATTCTTCATTTTTCATTTAGGGCTCAGGACGTTTCTGATGGAGAAAATGACCCCATTTATGCTATTTGAAGGCATCGCGGTTGCTCAATTCATCGTGGCTATTCTGATGTTCCGTGGTTTGATATTCAAGCGTGGAACGGATAAGCAGAAGATGCCCCGCGCGGGCTTTGCGATAATGAAGACGGTATTAACCTTGCGCAGCCTATTTAAAAAGCCAGAAAGAATCTTACGTGAGATGGGCATCCAGAAAGGAGAAATTGTTGGAGGAACTACACAGGGTATTGAAATCGGATGGAAGTCTTTTTGTTACCGCTGAACATTTCGACCTGAGCGAATTTATGAATATCGTTGCACGGGGAAATTTATTCACGCTGGTTGAGCAAAGAGGCGAAGTATTCATGTTTAAGAGGGATTGAAATTATTTATGTGCCTAAAAATTATATCAGAGATATTGTTTTGTTTGGATAGCCTAAATGGAGAAGTAAAATGGACGAGAGTTACTACCGCTACATACGAGGATGGTTTGGAAAATGGGCGTGGTTCTATAATTTTATTGCTCTGCCTTTAACCGGCATAAGGAACAAGGTTGCAGAAATGATTGACTCAAAAGACAAAATAAAAATTCTGGACGTCTGCACGGGAACCGGGACACAGGCATTTGCATTTGCATTTGCATTTGCGAAAATAATCGTTGTTGACTATCACATTCCAAAGAACAGGTTGCACCGATGGCTGCACGTGTCTTTTGTATCACTTTACGAGAGCAAGTATTATAGGGACTTTGCGAAGCGAGACCTTGAGGAGTTATTGCGAGAACACGGTTTTCGTGCGGTTAAAGAAGCTTATGGGCTGGGGGATTTTGTTAAGATTTTTGTGCGCGAGCGGAAATCGTTTGAGGGGAAATAAGAATGAATGACCTATTATTAATAATATCTCTAATCTTTGTTGGGCAACCTTTCTATGGTAAGGTAATAATATGACTGGAGAATCTGACATTCTACGAATAGTAGAGGAGGATATACTGAGGATATTGGGAGAAGAGAAAAGTAAAAGAGTCTCATTAGAATCTATAAAATCCGAGATTAAAGTCACTTATTTATTCATAACCAACGCAATTAAAGAATTGGAGCGAGAGGGATTAGTACAATCCCAGGGTGACTCTATTGTATTAACAAAGGAAGGGGTGGGCAAGGCAGAAAATATTGTCAAAAGACACTTAGTCCTTGAGAATTACTTTAAATTTAAAATTAAAAGAACGAGAAGCGAAAGAGAAGCGCATAAAATGACCGATATCCTTGAACACTACATCTCTAAAGAAGTTATTGAGCACATAAAAAAGCTGTCTACATTTAAAACGGAAGGCTTTCCGCTGACAAAACTCGCGCTTAACAAAGAAGGCATAATTACGGATATTCTGTTCCCTGACTACGGATTATTTGAAAGGATAGTCAGTATGGGCATCGTTCCCAGTGAGAAAATCAAGGTCATGTACAAGATTCCGGACGGCATGGTTATTTACGTTGGTGGCAAGAAATTCGCGTTGGGTAATGAAATCGCAAAAGGGATAGAGGTGTTGAGTTGAGATGAAACTCAGGATCATCTTAGTTGGGCAGCCCAATGTCGGGAAATCATGCTTACTCAATGCCCTGGTTGGTCCGGAAGTTATCGTATCTAATTATCCTGGAACTACGGTTGAAGTAACCACAGCTGAAAAGACGGTCGCAGGCGAAGAGATGGTGTTTTTAGATAGCCCAGGAATCTATTCTATTTCTGACAGGAGCGAAGAGGAGAAGGTTACAGAAAAGGCATTATTTGAAGAGGAGATAGACGGAGCAATAATAATTGCCGATTCGGTTTCTCTTGAAAGAAGCCTTTATCTGGCATTTCAAGTATTAGAAGCTGAGATTCCCGTTGTTATAGCTCTTAATTTTGTTGAGAGCGCCGAGAAGAAGGGGATAATAATAGCTCATAAGAAATTGAGTAAAATACTGGGCGCTCCCGTCATCCCTATCAATCCATTAAAAAAGTGGGGGATAGAGGAACTTGTAAACGCACTTTTGGAGATTAAAGAAACTAAGGGCAAGACGTTCACCGTTAGATATGACGACCACATAGAGGACGCAATAAGGGAAATATCCTCGCAGGTGACGAGAACGCAAACGCAACTGCCAAAGAGATTCGTAGCATTAAGAGTCCTGGAAGAAGACGCGGATTTTTACGGATACCTGAGAGATAAGCGAACAATCGAAGCAGTTAAAGAAGGTTTAATCGAGCACCCAAAAGTTGCAGAGGACATCGCAATAACAAGATACGGTACAGCTGCTTTTATTGCCGGGAAGGTAACCCATTTAGTTCATGTAGAAGAAGCAGCAAGAAGTTTGGATGAGCGGCTCGATGGAGCTCTTCTACACGCGTTAGGGGGGCCTATTCTCACTATTCTAACATTCGTCACCATTTTCGGTGCGCTGCTGTTCATTGGAAGCTGGATTCAAGACGTCCTCACTGGCTTTACAGAATACCTTTTGTCATTGATTCATTTAGGTGTGGGTTTCGGTGGTACAGCGTTAGAAGCGGGTTTAGCAGGGATGATGGCGGGCATTTCCATTGCTTTGCCTTACGTCTTTATATTTTACATCCTTTTTACGCTGATTGAAGATGCTGGACTACTCTCAAGATACGTCGTCAACCTGGAGAGATTTTTAAGATGGTTCAATCTCCCGGGAAGGGCGATCATACCCTTAGCTTTGGGCCTGGGCTGCACCGTACCCGCTACGAGGAGTACGCGAATCCTGTTTACAAAGAAAGAGAAGTTCTTTACAGCATCCTTACTTAGCTGTGTACCCTGCTCTTCTCGAATTGCCATAATAATGGGTGTAGTTGGCTATTTTGGTGGCAAATGGTTGGCACTTTCCGTTTTTATTACGCTCTTCGTTTCTTTTTTAGTCTGGGGCTATGTAGTGAAGAGGATTACACGAATAGAGAAGAAGCCAGTGCTCTATGAACTGCCGGAATTGCCCCCTTATAGAATACCTTCAATTGGAAATATCGTTACCAAGAGCTGGATTAGAATGAAGACCTTTGTATATCTCGTTGTACCCCTGTTATTCTTAGGTGGAGTGGCATACGCGGGATTGGATGCTTTAGGACTCACCAATGTGATCGTGGCACCTCTATCGCCGATTACATGGTGGTTAGATTTGCCTGATGTAGCCATTATCCCGTTGGTATTTGGATTTTTGCAGAAGGATTTAACCGGCTCAATGCTTCTGTTAGTTTTAGGCGGTAACGTATCCTCAGTTTTAACTCCTCTTCAGATTTACACCTTTGGTGTTGCCGCTACGATTGGAATCCCGTGCATAATCGCGTTAGGAATGCTTATTAAAGAATTTGGCTTCAATAAAGCGGTGCTTTTAACCGCAGCATCAATACTGTATGGTTTATTATTCGCGGGTTTAGCTTGGAGGCTAATATCGCTTTTTTGAGGTTAAACGATGATAAAAATGATTAATAATAAGAGACTAAAAATTAGTTTAGTATGTTCATGCTGCAAGACATATTAATTCCCCTAATTGTAGTGGGGTTAGCAGAATTAGGCGACAAAACCCAGCTATCTACCCTGCTTTTAGCTTCAAAAACGGAAAGACATATACAGTTATTTCTTGGTGTGATACTGGCATTTTTGATAGTAGATGGAATAGCGATTTTAGCGGGTGAGTGGATTGCACATATCGCACCCGGGGGTTTAATAAAGATGCTTTCGGGCGCTGTTTTCATAATTTTTGGATTCTTAACCTTAATCTTTAGAACCAAAAGGGAAGAAACGAAAAGCAAATATTATTTCAAAAATTCGTTCTATTCAGGTTTTATCCTGATTTTCGTATCGGAATGGGGGGATAAGACGCAAATTGCCGCTGGGCTGCTTGCAACCAAATACAGTGGCTTAATGGTTTTCATAGGAGCTATAATAGCGTTGAGTTTGCTTTCTATAATTGCGATATATTCGGGTAAATTCATTTCAGATAAAGTGGATAAAGAAACAGTAGCGAAAATTACCGGAATTTCGTTTATTTTGATGGGTGTGGCTTTCTTTTTCTAACCACAAGATTACACAGATTACACAGATTTTCACACAAACTTTCTTTTGAAAAGAAAAAAATATAAATCTCTTCCCTTTGTTAGACCGCTTCCTATTCCCCTAATTTATTTGGGCTTTATTCTAAATTTCCTAACATTATTCGGCTTTTTATCCAAAACCGAACCTTTTTAGGGGACATTATTTATGTGCCTAATAATATTGGATTTAAGCAAAACCAAAAGGAGGAAACATCATGAAGAAGTTACCGGAAGTGAATGTTAGTTTCGAGGAGCTTTATAGGATGCTCCTTGGGCCGATTAAATCGAAGCTGCTACTGGCGGGCATCGAGCTTGGGGTCTTCAATCAGTTGTCCGAACCCAGGTCGGCTGAGGCTGTAGCAAAAACGCTCAGCACACATCCTGTAAACACGAGGCTGTTCCTGGACGGTTTGGCGGCGAGCGACCTGGTGGTGAAAAAGAATGGTCTGTTCCAGAACACACCGGTCACGCAGACATTTCTCGTGGAAGGCAGCCCCACATTCTTGTTCAAGTCCGTCCGTTCACGCACGCTGGACACAGACTGGGGACCGATGGATTTAGACATCGGGCGGAAGTAGGAAAGATACCTGATTCAAACAGATATAAAACTAAGGGAAAGGAGGGAAATTATGAACTGGCTAAGCAATTTCGTTGATAAAACAGGAAGAAAGCCATCAGGATGGTTGGGGAAGGATGTATAGAAATCCAAAAGGGCATTATAAGTCTTTCCGCTGGGCTCTGGATAAACTTCAACTTAGACCAGATGACATACTCCTTGAAATAGGGTGTGGTGGAGGTGTTTAGAACCGTAGAGGTCAGGAATAGGGGGATGTTCATTCAATTAAGCTATGGGGAAAAATAAAGAATGATACTAAAAACGGCAGTTTTTCCAGGAGAACTGAGAAGAATTGCAAATATCCCCGAATCCAAACGAATTGTTATCGGGATTGCCATTGGCTACCCGGATTGGGGTCATCCACTTAATAACGTGCGGACTGACCGAGAGCCTGTTGAGAAACTGGTCACATGACGTGGGATGACCGAAGAAGGAGGAAAAATATTGGGGGGAAGAAAAGGGACTTAAAAAGAGGGAACAAAAATGAGTGAAGAAAAAGATAAAAAGAGAATTGCTTGTGGTACAGGATTGGTTAGTTTTGAAGCAGCTAAAAAGGCTAAGAAGGTTTATGGGGTTGATATTGCTCCTTCTATGATAGAAGAGGCGAAGAAAAAGACCCGGGAAATGGAAATTAAGAATGTAGAATTCTCAGTAGAAGACGCTTATAGACTTCCTTTTGATAAATTTAAAATTGCATTAACAATTTCTACAATAATTGGGCAACTTCCAGTCTTTCATAAGTTAAATTTAGATGAATTTGCAGATTTTATAAATAAATCTGGTTTTACTGTTGTAAAAAAGGAAAAAATAAGACATCCAGGAGATAGAATGGCATTATTGTATGTCGTTGCTGAAGGAGGAGAACAAAAATGAACATCCCACAAATCAAAACAATATTTCAACCACTGAGCGATATGTTACACCAGGGGTATACACCC